>NZ_JAVRFI010000010.1:0-236790 GCF_031845785.1 Streptomyces hesseae | reverse complement strand
GGGGTGGCGGGGACTTTGGGGGCGGCGGTGGCGACTTCGGTGGCGGGGGGTGGTGAGGCCCCGGTCCGGGCCACAATCCAGCCCCCTGGGGGCACCTCCCAGCGGTAGCTGGGGGAGTTTGAGGAGCGGGGTCCGGGGCGGAGCCCCGGTTACGGGAAGGGGCGGGGCTGGGGAGAAAACCTCCCTGACCTGGCCACCGTCAGCGCGCACCCGTACACCACCAGCACCAACGCCAGCAGCCCGTAGTACAGCGCCGGTAGCGGGGACATCGACAGCATCGATCCCAGCGGCGACACGGGCAGCAGCAGGCCGACGACTGCCAGCCCGGCCACAGCCGCCCGCACAGGGCGCGGCGCCCCCGCGCGCCCCGACCGCAACAACGCCATCACCATCGCCTGCGTCAGCAAGTTCTCCGTGAACCACCCCGCATGGAACGCGTCCTGCCCCGCCTCCGCCCCCAGCGACCGCACCGCCAGCGCGAGCACCGCGAACGTCGCGAGGTCGGCCGCGGCGTTGAGCAGGCCGAAGCCCGTCACGAAGCGCAGCAGGGCGCGCGGGCGCAGTACCGCCGGGCGGGTGTGGGCGCGGTCGTCCTGGCGGTCGAAGGCGAGGGAGAGCTGGGCCGCGTCGAAGAAGAGGTTCTGGACGAGCACCTGGGCCGGGAGCATCGGCAGAAACGGCAGCATCAGCCCGGCCACCAGCATCGCGATCACGTTGCCGAAGTTCGACGACAGGGTGATCCGCAGGTAGGCCGAGATGTTCGCGGTGGCGCCCCGGCCGGCGACGATGGCCCGGTCGAGGGAGGTGAGGTCCTTCGAGGCGAGGACGACGTCGGCGGCCTCCCGGGCCACGTCCACGCCGTCGCGCGGGCAGACGCCGACGTCGGCGGCGTGGAGGGCGGCCAGGTCGTTGACGCCGTCGCCCAGGAAGCCGGTGGTGTGGCCCGCGCCGCGCAGCGCGCCGACGACCCGGGCCTTGTGGGCGGGGGCGCAGCGGGCGAAGACGGTGGTGCCGGCGGCGAGCCGGGCGAGCTCCGCGTCGTCCAGCGCGTCGATGCGGTCGCCGGTGACCGGGGTGCCGGGGTCCAGCCCCAGCTCGCGGCAGACGCGGGCGGCGGTGCCCGGGTGGTCGCCGGTGAGGACCTTGACCGTGACGCCGTTGCGGGCGAGTCCGGCGAGGGCCTCGGCCGCTGTGGGTGCGGGCGCGTCGGAGAGGCCCACGAAGCCGGTGAAGGTCAGGTCGCGTTCGTCGGCCTCGGTGTACGGGCGGTCGCGCGCGGGCCGCTCGGCGCGGGCGACGGCCAGGACGCGCAGGCCCTCGGCGGCCAGGTCGTCCGCGCGGCGGGTGAGCCGGGCCCGTTCGGCGGGGTCGAGGGCGCAGCGGTCCAGGACGTCCTCGGGGGCGCCCTTGACGACGAGCGTGTGCGTCCCGGCGAGGGCGAAGCGGGGGTCGCCGGGGCGGCGGACGACGGCCGTGGACAGCCGGCGGCCGGGTCCGCAGGGCAGCGCGTCGACGCCCTCGAAGGCCGGGTCGTCCCCCAACGCGTCCCCGGCTTCGAGGACGGCCTCGTCGAGGGCGTCGGGTACGGGCAGCTCGGCCAGGTGGAGGGTCCACAGGGCGTTGACGGCGGCCCAGCGCAGGACGTCCTGGTCGGCGTGGCCTTCGGGGTCCTCGGCGAGGGCGAGGACGGGCCGGTCCTCGGTGAGGGTGCCGGTCTTGTCGACGCACAGCACGTCGACCGCGCCCAGGTCGTGGAGGGCGGGCAGCCGGCGGACGATCACCTCGCCGTCGCGGGCGAGCAGCGCGGCGCCGCGTGCCAGCGCGGAGGTGACGATCACCGGCAGCATCTCGGGCGTCAGCCCGACCGCGACCGCGACGGCGAACGGCAGGGTCGCGAGCCCCCGCCCGCGCACCAGGGCGTCGGCGAGCAGGACGAGGGGCGCGGTGAGCAGCATGAACCGGATGAGGGTCCAGGCGATGCCGTTGACCGAGCGGTCGAAGGGGCGGAGGAGTCGCTTGCCCTTGTTGGTGTCCCCACCGCTCGCCGGGAGAGCACCGGAGAGGACGGTGTCGCGGCCGGTGGCGACGACGACGCCGCTGCCGGTGCCGGATACGACGCTGCTGCCCTGGAAGCACAGGTGACCGGGCGCGGTCGCGGTGGTCGCGGCCGGGGCGGCCTTGTCGGCCGGCGCCGACTCGCCCGTCAGCGCCGCCTCGTGAACGGTCAGTCCCGTGGCGCGCAGCAGGCGCAGGTCGGCGGGGACGAGGTCGCCGGGGCCGAGGAGGACCAGGTCGCCCGGGACGAGCTGTTCGACGGGGAGTTCCCGGGTGGCCGGGGGAGCGGACTCGGTGGCCCTGCGGCGGACCGTCGCGGTGGTGGCGACCAGTTCGCGCAGGGAGGCCGCCGAACGGTCGGCGCGGTGCTCGCCGGTCGCCCGCAGCACACAGCTGACCGTGACCAGGACGGCGATGACGCAGGCCGTGCCCCAGGAGGCCATGAGCGCGGAGACCAGGCCGAGGCCGATCAGGACGGCGGTGAAGGGGTCGCGCAGGCTGCGCGCGAAGCGGCGCGGCCAGGAGGCCGGCCGGCGGCCGGGGAAGACGTTCTCGCCGTGGCGCGCCAGGCGGTCCTCCGCCTCCGCCTCGGTCAGTCCGCGCGGCCCGCTCTCCAGGGCGCGCAGCACCTCCAGCGAGGTGCCGCCCGTGTCCCGGCCGGGGGCCGTACGGGCCTCAGGCGCCCAGACCACGGAGGCGTCCGGCGCCGGCGTTCACCCCGGTGTCGGCCTTGCGGTCGGCGAGCTGGCCGACCATGAGCCGGACGATGGTCACCACGTCGGGGTCGTCCACCAGGTAGACCACCCGGCGGCCCTCGCGCCGCGAGCGCACCAGGCCGGCGAGCTTCAGCTTCGCCAGGTGCTGGCTGATGGCGGGCAGCGCGCCGCCGACCCGCTCGGCCAGTCCGCTGACGTCGCTCTCGCCCTGGGCCAGCGCCCAGACCAGGTGCAGCCGCGCGGAGGAGGCGAGCAGACCGAAGGCGGCGGCCGCTTCGGCCAGTACCTCGGCCGACGGGTCGCATGTGTCGTCGAGGGGCCCTTCGAGACTCCCGAAGCTCCCGACGCGTGCCGTCACTGTCGCTCTCCCATCCCCGTGGATCTCCCGGCGGTCCGCACGCCCGGAAGGCCCCAGTCTAGGCATCGCGCCGGGCCGGCGGTCCGACATGCACCCGCTGCGGGATGGGCAGGGTGTATCGACAGGAAACGGTCACAAGGGGGAGGTCATGGAAATCTCGGGAATCGTCAGCGCGATCGTGATCGGCGCGTTCATCGGCATCCTGGGCCGGCTGGTCGTTCCGGGCCGTCAGCACGTGGGCGTCGTGATGACGGTCGTCATCGGCATCGTGGCGGCCTTCGTGGGCGCCCTCATCTCTCATCCGCTCGGCCTCTACGACACCAAGGGCATCACCTGGCTCGTCTGGGTGGTCCAGATCGTCCTGGCGGCCCTGGGCATCGCCTGGTACGACCGCCGGAAGCGGCGCTGAGGAGGGCTAGGAAAGCTTGCCGTCGTAGTCCGGCAGCTTGAACGTCCGCTCCGCGTGCCCGCCCACCAGGTCGGTGGTGTTGTTCCCGATGTTGGCGATGATCGTGTAGCCCTTGGCCTCGATCTCCGCCCGCTTGGCGGTCTTGTACGTGCTCACGTCCTGGAAGAGGTCCGGGAGGTGCCGCACGTACAGGCCGCTGACGGGGTAGCCGACCCGGCGCAGATTCCACTCCGTGGCCGGGGTGAGGACGCCGGGGCGCGCGGTGACGAAGAAGACGTCCGCGCCGCGGTCGTGCGCGAGGCGCGCGAGCTCCAGGACGGGCGCGACGGCGGGCGTGGGGATGGTCGCCCAGTGGAAGTCCGTCTCCAGCGAGGTGTTGTCGATGTCGAGGACGACGGCCTGCTTGTGCCCGTTGGTGTGGGCAGTGCGGTCGGCGACGTAGGGCTTGGCCTGGTCGACGACCGCCTGGACGTCCTTCAGCCATGCGTCGTGGTCGATGCCCTTGAGGCCGGCGGTTCCGGAGGTCCTCGTGGGGGTGGCCGCCTCGGCGGGGGTGGCGGCCGCGCCCGCGAGGGCCAGCACGGCGGTGGCCGCGACGGTCGCGACGGCGCGGCGGGCCGTGATCGTTTCGCTCATGTGTGGCATGTTCACGACGGGCGATGGCGCGTCGGCGACGCGGACCTGAACGTCGCGCGACGCGCGGATGCACCGTTGCCCTGCGTTGCCCCTGTTACGGCAGTGGCGGGGGCGGCGGCATGTCGCTGGGCCAGCCGTCGGGGGGACCGGTGGGGAGCCCGCTCGGGAACCCCGTGGGGAACCCGCCGGTCGGTCCGGGCTGCGGGCTCTCCCGGACGTGACGGACCGTGTCCTTGATCCGGTCCTCCACCGCGTTCGCCCCGGGCCGGAGGACCGTCAGATAGAAGCCGATGAACGAGAGCGCCGCGAGGACGAAGACCGTCAGGAAGGCGAGCAGGCAGCCCGTGGCGAGGAGGTTCTCGTTCCGCTTGCCGGGCGGAATGGCCGTGGCCCGGTCGGGCCGTCCCTCCGGGTAGCGGACGACGACCCGGTCCCCGCCCACGACCGTGCGCGGCCCGCCGGCCTCCTCGAACCGCAGGACCTCCCCCTCGGGGGTGGTGAACTCGTATACGTGGTGCCAGGTGCTGTGGCTAGGCCCGCCGCCGTGTCCATGCCCGTGCCCATGGCTCGTGGTCACCACGTACGCGCTGACGCACACGCCCTCGGCCGTGACCCCGCTGCGCCAGACGGCGCTGAGCCGCCGCATCCGCACCACGGCGGCCACCATTCCCGCGATGCCGCCGGCGGCCAATAGCCCCGGCAGGGCCAGGAAGAACACGTCGCGCATGGGTCCCTCGTCGAACTGGATGTTTTCGATCATCCAACCGGCCCGCAATGGTCCAGGCCATCGATTAAGCCGAGGGCGTCACTTCCGCTTCCACCATCTTCTCCATCGGGTCCACCGCGACCGCCCCCGTGACGACGATCGCGACGAGCACCGCCGCGCCTGCGAGGACGTTGCCCAGCCACACCACCGTGTGCGCGGGCAGGGTGTACGCCGCGACCACCCGGGAGGTCGACTCGGTCAGCAGAGCCAGTCCCCACACCAGCGAGAACCTGCGTTCGGCGCGGCGGAATCGGGCGGATTCGTACGAGAGCCGGTCCCACGCGGCGGTTTTGGCAGGGTCGCCACCCTTGGTGATCCAGGGCTTGAGCCCCGCCGTCATCATCGGCCGCCCGGCGAACACGGAGACCAGCACGGCCGCGCCGATCGCCCCGCTGCCGGCGCTGTCCTTGGCGAGCATCAGCCGCGCGTCCCCCGTGACCGTGCTCAGCGCGAGGCCTACGGCGTTGACGACGAGCATCAGGGTGGCGAGGCCGTTGAGCCGGCGGTCCTTGACGAGGGACCAGACCGAGCGCAGCGCCGGGAGAACGCTGGTCCAGGCGAGCGCGGCGACGGTGCCCATGCCGAATCCGTCGGTCAGAACGTAGTACCCGGCCATGGGTACGAGGGCGTCCACGACCAGCGGCGTCAGGCTCTGCGCCAGCGCCCGGCGCTCCCCGGCGGGTGCGGGGGTGGTGGTGAGCGTCTGCGTCTGCATGGGCGGGCCCCTCCGTGTCGTCGTCCGCGCCCCTGGTGGGGACACGTACAGACTCCCGGGAGACGCCGCCCTGGCAGCAGAGCGAAGCGTCCTCAAGCGGCCGTGACTTTTGTCAGCGTGTCGGGCCGTCTACAGCTGTCCGTCCTTGACGGCTCGCGTGAAGGCGCCGAACTCGTCGGCGCCGATGCGGATTATGGGGCCGTCCGGCCGCTTCGAGTCGTGTAAGGCTATTGCGCCGAGTGCGGCGACTTCGACGCAATTCTGGCCGCCGGAGCTGTAGCTGCTCCTTGCGAAGTCGGGCAGAACTTGGTCCTGGGGCTCGCTCAAGGTGTCTCCCCGGGGATGCCTCTGGTGAAGGCGGTCCACGCCTGGGGCGTGAAGACGAACGCGCCGCGCGCGCGGGCTTTGCTGTCGCCTATGGCTATCAGGCCGTCGGTGGTGGGCTGGGCCTCGACGCAGGTTGCGTCATCGTCCCCGCTGTGTGACGACTTGCGCCATTTCTGGTGGGGTAAACCATGGCGAATCACGTGCCGTACCTCACTTGTGTCCGAGTTCGTCCGCGATCGACGAGATCAGCTCAACGGACTGGCGGGAAGACAGTGCTGAGGCGCGCAGCCCGTCGAGAGCCTGCTTGTACCTCGTCACCGGCTCATCCTCCTCCAGGTACAGGGCGCCGTCGAGGTATTCGACCTGGACAACGTCCAAGTCCAACGGATCCGGGTAGGAATAAAGAACGAAGGAGCCGCGCGTGGCGGTGAAGACGCCCTGAGAGAAGGGGGATGACCTGGATCGTCATCTCCGGTGCCCGGCTCAAGGCCACCAGGTGGCGGAGCTGCTCGGTCAGCACCTTGGGACCGCCGATCTCCTGGCGAAGAGCGCCTTCCTGGATGATGGCGAGGTATTGCGGCGGGACGGCGCGTTGAAAGATTTCCTGCCGCTCCATGCGGAGGTTTACGTAGAATTCGCGCTTGTCATCGGCCAGATGCGCCGAGTGCCCGTTGATGATTGCGGTGGCATAGTCCCGGGTCTGGAGAAGTCCGGGGATGAGCTGTGACTGGAATACAGCGATGCGTTCTGCGTCGGACTCCAGCGTCAGCAGCTCCTTGAATCCGGGCGGAATCTTATCGCTGTGCTGGCGCCACCAGCTGCGTTTTCCGCCCTCCGATGCGAGGGCGATCAGCCACTCGCGTAGCTTCTCGTCCCCGACTTGGTAGAGGTCGAGCAGTACGTCGAGCTCCAGTCGCAGAACGCGGTGACGGCCGGTCTCCTGCCTGCTGATCTTCGTCCTGTCGCCGTGGATCGCCCTGGCCGCCTCCTCGGAGGTGACCTTGGCAGCTTCCCGAAGCGCTTTGAGTTCTGCTCCCAGCCTGCGGCGACGTGCCGTACGGCGAGCGGGTTGTCCCACGACTTCCTCCCCTGGCTCCGTGTTGCGGCCCAGTGTGGTGCAGGTGTGCGGATCCTTCCGGGGCACGGGGAGGCGGTCACTCACACAGGTTAATTTCGCACTGTGCAGCCCTGAAATGGGCGGGTTGGAGGCATCGTGAGTGGCCCACTCAAGTCGAATCGGGAGGCGATAGGCCATGACCTACCGGAACGGTGCCTACGTCATGGACATCCGCGAGAACAGACTCGCGCAAGTGATCGGCAGCACCGACGCGCACGTCCAGGTGCAACGACCCGGCGGCGGCCTCCAGTGGGAGGTACTGGCCACCGACCTGCGGCTGGCCACCCGCGAGGAGCGCGACGCGGCCGGGTTCCCGGCCAGCGCGTCCCCCGTCGGCTGCACGGAGTGCGCCGAGCTCGCGGCGGCGCGCCGGGAGGCCGGGGAGAGCGGGGACGAAGAGAGAGTCGTGGACGCCATGGTCGCCGTGCGGACGCACTTCCGTGACGCGCACGTGCTGCCGTACTGGACCCGGCGATGAGCGCGGCGACCCTGGCCGTGGGCCGCTGCCAGCACAACCCTTCGCGCTGGACCCACGCCGACGGCGAATCCCGCTGTCACTCGTGCGGGGTGCGCCGCTTCAGCGGCTACGGCGCGCTGCGGCCACCGGGGCTGGCCGCCGTGATGACCCCGGCGCCCCGGGATCCCCACGCCGCCGACCGCGCCGCCGCGCTCGGCCTGGCGCGGGCCCGCCGCACGAGATGGTGGTGGCGGCTTCCGTAGGCGCCGCGCCCGGACACACCGAAGGGGCGCCCCCGGCCAGGAAACCGGTGGCGCCCCTCGGCGCGCGACAAGTGGAAGAGGAAGGCGTCAGGCCTTCTTGGTCTCCCAGAAGATCTTGTCGATCTCGGCGATGAGCTCCAGCGCCTTCTCACCCGTCTTCGGGTCCGTCGACGCCTTCGCGGCGCTCAGCGCCTTGAGGGTGTCGTTGACCAGCTGGTGCAGCTGGGGGTACTTCTCGAAGTGCGGGGCCTTGAAATAGTCGCTCCAGAGCACCGAGATGTGGTGCTTGGCCAGCTCGGCGCGCTGCTCCTTGATGAGGATCGCGCGGGCGCGGAACGCCGCGTCCTCGTTGGCCTGGTACTTCTCCTGGACGGCCTTGACCGACTCGGCTTCGATGCGGGCCTGGGCCGGGTCGTACACACCGCAGGGGAGGTCGCAGTGGGCGCTGACCTTCACCTTGGGGGCGAACAGGCGGGAGAGCATGTGCTGTCCTTCCTCGTGATCGTCTTCTCAGGTGCGAGATTACTCGGTGCGGGAAGGCTTTTCTCGGGTGCCCCGGGGGGCTTAGGACAAAAGTCCAGTGTCAGTCTGGGACCGGTGGAGCGACGGACGCGGAGGTTGCCGTGATGCAGGACCAGCTGGACGAGCGCGGCCATGAGCTGGAGCGGGAGCGTCGCGGACTGCTGCGGGTCGGGCTGGCCGAGGTGTACAACCCCTCGATGGTCCCCACACTGAACCCCGGCGACCAGCTGGTCGTGCGGTACGGGGCCCCGGTGCGGCCGGGGGACGTGGTGGTGCTGCGCCATCCGTTCCGCCAGGACCTGCTGATCGTCAAGCGCGCGGTGGAGCGGCGCGACGGCGGCTGGTGGGTGACGGGGGACAACCCGCTGGTGGAGAACGACAGCCGGGAGTTCGGCACGGTGCCGGAGGAGTTCGTGGTGGCCCGGGCGTGGCTGCGGCTGCGGCCGCCGCCCGGGGCCGGTCAGCGGTCGGCGGGGGCGCTGCTGTCCTGGGCGGCGGCCGCCGTACGGCCGATGCGGTCCGCCGGTTCGGCGGGGCGGGCGTTCTCCAGGCGCTTGCGGGCGCGGTAGGCGGCGACGTTGGCGCGGGTGGCGCAGCGGTCGGAGCAGTAGCGGCGGGAGCGGTTGGTGGAGGTGTCGAGGTAGGCGTTGCGGCAGGGCGCGGCCTGGCAGATGCCGAGGCGGTCGACGCCGTACTCCGTGAGGTGGACGGCCAGGCCCATGCTCGCGGTGGCGGTGTAGACCGCGCCCGCGTTGGCGGCGTGGTCGGCGATGTGCATGTGCCACTTGGGGCGGCCGTCCTCGTCCCGGTACTCGTGGCCCGAGATCTGGGGGCTGACGGGGAACTCCATCAGCAGGGCGTTGAGCAGGTCCACCGCCCGTACCTCGTCGCCCTCCGACGCGGCCTCGAAGATCGCGCGCAGCCGGACCCGTGCCGAGCGCATCCGGGTGAGGTCGCCGTCGACGAGCCGGCGGGCCGCCTGCGAGGCGGTGCCGAAGAGCTCGCGGGCCACATCGAGCGAGGTGAGAGTGTCGGTGCCGCGCGCGGGCTGCTCGGTGTTGACCAGCCGCACGGCGAAGTCCGAGTAATAGGCCAGTTCCACTTGTAGTCCTTACGCAGCCGGGCTAGGGTCGCTGTCGTCGACCAGTAATGGCCGATTCTGCTTCGAGGGTATTACAAGCCGGGTATTCACAAGGCACCACGGAGGGAAGGCGACGGTATGACGGAGAGCATCACCGCCATGGACTGGAACGCCTGGCAGACCAGCTGGGACCGCCAGCAGGAGTGGTACTTGCCCGACCGCGAGGAGCGGTTCCGGGTCATGCTCGACATGGTGGAGGCCTTCGCGGGGCCGGAGCCCCGCGTGCTGGACCTCGCCTGCGGCACGGGCTCCATCACCGCCCGCCTACTGGAACGATTCCCCGGAGCGACCTCCGTAGGCGTCGATCTCGACCCGGCCCTGCTGACCATCGCCCGGGGCACCTTCGAGGGCGACGACCGGGCCACGTTCGTCACCGCGGATCTGAAAGATTTGCGGTGGACGGGCACGCTGCCTTACGACACTTACGACGCCGTCCTCACGGCCACCGCCCTGCACTGGCTGCACTCCGACCCCCTCCGCACCCTCTACGGGCAGCTCGCCGGGCTGGTCCGCGACGGGGGCGTCTTTATGAACGCCGACCGCATGCCGGACCCCGCCACCCCGCGCATCAACGAGGCCGAACGTGCCCTGCGCCACGCCCGGCAGGAGCGGGCGAAGGCCGGGGGAGTCCTCGACTGGGCCGACTGGTGGCGGCTGGCCGCCGCCGACCCCGTCCTCGCCGGCCCGACCGCCGAGCGCTTCGCGATCTACGGCGAGCACGCCGACGGCGACACTCCCTCGGTCGACTGGCACGCCCGCACCCTGCGCGAGGCCGGCTTCGCCGAGGCGCGCGCCGTGTGGAGCTCCCCGGCGGACGCCATGGTGCTCGCCCTGAAGTGACCCACGGGCAAGGGGGAGGGGCGGTACGGTCCACCAGGCCGTACCGCCCCTCGTCCCATACGCCCCGCGGCTACAGCACCTTGGACAGGAACGACTTCGTCCGGTCGTGCTGGGGGTTGGTCAGCACATCCCTCGGGTGACCCGACTCGACGACGACGCCCTGGTCCATGAAGACGACCGAGTCGCCGACCTCCCGGGCGAAGCCCATCTCATGGGTGACCACGATCATCGTCATACCGTCCTCGGCCAGGCCCCGCATGACGTCCAGGACGTCGCCGACCAGCTCCGGGTCCAGCGCCGACGTCGGCTCGTCGAAGAGCATCAGCTTCGGCTCCATCGCCAGCGCCCGGGCGATGGCCACGCGCTGCTGCTGGCCGCCGGAGAGCTGGGAGGGGTAGCTGCCGGCCTTGTCGGCGAGGCCGACGCGGTCGAGGAGCTTCAGGGCGCGCTCCCGGGCCACGGCCTTCGACTCGCCCTTGACCTGGACCGGCGCCTCCATGATGTTGGCCAGCGCCGTCATGTGCGGGAAGAGGTTGAAGCGCTGGAACACCATGCCGATGTCACGGCGGTTCTGGGCGACCTCGCTGTCCTTGAGCTCGTAGAGCTTGTCGCCCCTCTGGCGGTAGCCGACGAGCTGGCCGTCGACGTAGAGCCGGCCGGCGTTGACCTTCTCCAGGTGGTTGATACACCGCAGGAAGGTGGACTTGCCCGAACCGGAGGGGCCGATGAGACAGAACACCTCGCGCGGGGCGACCTCCAGGTCGATGCCCTTGAGGACCTGCACGGCGCCGTAGGACTTGTGGACGCCCTGCGCCTTCACCATCGCGTTCATGCGCTGACGCCTTCCTTGGAGCGGTTGCCGAAGGCCGCCAGGTTGGCCCTGACCTTCTGCCACGGGGTGAGCGGCAGGCTGCGCAGCGCGCCACGGGCGAAGCGCCGCTCAAGATAGAACTGGCCGACGCTGAAGACGCTGGTCAGGATGAGGTACCAGGTGGCGGCGAGGAACAGCATCTCCACTGTCGCACCGGTCGTCTGCCCGATGTCGGACGTGGAGCGCAGCAGCTCCAGGTACTGGGCCGCCGCCGCGGCCAGCGACGAGGTCTTGAGCATGTTGATGAACTCGTTGCCCGTCGGCGGCACGATCACACGCATCGCCTGCGGCAGCACGATCCGGCGCAGCGTCCTGCCCTGGCTCATGCCGAGCGCGTGGGCGGCCTCGGTCTGGCCCTCGTCGACGGACTGGATGCCGGCCCGCACGATCTCGGACATATAGGCGGCCTCGTTAAGACCCAGGCCGAGCAGCGCGGCCATGAAGGGGGTCATGAAGTCGCTCATCTCGTCCCGGTAGATCGGGCCGAGGTTGATGTACGGGAAGATCAGCGCCAGGTTGAACCACAGCAGCAGCTGGACGTAGACCGGGGTGCCCCGGAAGAACCAGATATAGAGCCAGGAGACCGCCGATGTCACCGGGTTCTTCGACAGCCGCATCACGGCCAGGACGATGCCGAGGACCAGGCCCAGCAGCATCGCGAGCAGCGAGATCAGGACTGTCTTGCCGAGGCCCGAGATGACGGAGGAGTCGAAGATGTAGTCCGGGATGGCGCTGTAGTGGACGTTCGCCGAGGCGAAGGCGTTCACCAGCAGGCCGAGGACGGCCAGTACGAGGACGGCGGCGATCCACCGGCCGTAGTGGCGGACCGGGATGGCCTTGATCGCCTCGGGCTCGACGGGTTCGCCGGCGCTTGCCTTGGCGGTGGGGGCCGGGGGGTCGGCGGGCGGGTCGGCCGGCGGGTCGGCCGGGTCCGGGTCCGGGTCCGGGTCCGGGTCCACGGGGTCCTTGTCCGCGGACGCCTTCGTCTCGGCGGGGGCCTTCTCCGTGGAGACCTTCTCCTCAGCCGAAGCCTTCTTCTCGGGCTCGGGCGCCTTGTCGGCCTTGTCGGCCGGGGCCTTCTGCTCCGGCTCGGGCGTCTCGGCGGGCTCCGCCGCCTTGTCAGGCTCCGGCCCCTTGTCGGGCTCGGACGCCTTGTCGGGCTTGTCGGGGGAAGCAGTCACTGGGGGTGCCTTTCAGCGTTTGCCTACGAGGAGGGGGACAGCCAGGACAAACGAAGGGACAAACGAAGGTCAGGAACCGCCGTTGATCTTCGCTTCCTTGATGGCGCCCGCATCGACGCCCCAGGTCTTGATGACCTTCTCGTACTCGCCGTTCTTGATGATCGCGTCGAGCGCCTCCTTGAGGGCGTCGCGCAGCTGGGCGTTGTCCTTCGCGACGGCGATGCCGTACGGCGCGGCCTGCACCTGGTCGCCGACGGTCTCGAAGTCCTTGCCGCCGCCCGAGGTCTTCACCGCGAAGGCCGCGACCGGGAAGTCGCTGGAGACGGCGTCGACGCCACCGGCCCGCAGGCGGGTCTGGGCCTCCAGGTCGGTGTCGAAGGCCTCCATGGAGATCTTGTCCTTGCCGTCCTTCTCGCACTTGTCCGACTGGGACTTCGCCAGGTCTTCGGAGACGGTGCCGCGCTGGACCGCGATCTTCTTGCCGCAGAGGTCGTCCCAGCCGTTGACGCCCTTGGTGTCGCCCTTCTTGGTGTAGAGCGAGACACCGGCGTTGAAGTAGTCGACGAAGTCGACGCCCTCGCCCACCTTCTTGTGGGTCTTGGGGTCGAGACCCTCCTGCCGTTCCTTGGTGTCCGTCATCGCGGACATAGCGATGTCGTAACGCTTGGATCGCAATCCGGTCAGCAGGGCGTCGAAGGTGCCGTTGTCGAACTCGACCCGGACGCCGAGCTGCTTGCCCAGCGCCGCGGCGATGTCGGGATCGATGCCGACCGTCTTGCCGTCCTTCTTGAACTCGACGGGCGGGTAGGCGATATCGGATCCGACCTTGATCACCTTGGCGCTCTTGATCTTCTCCGGCAGCTTGGCGAAGAGCGGGGCCGAGGAGCCCTGGGCGGACGACTGGCCGGACTCGTTGCCGGTTTTGTTCCTCTGGTCGCCGCAACCGGTCAGCAGCAGGGTGCCGGCGACCGCGATCGCGCCGACGGCGGCCAAACGACTCCAGGCGGCAGCCGGGCGAGGGGTGGTGCTTGCGGTCATTGCTCGTTCCTCCTGCGGTTGAGGGGGTATACGACAGGTAATTCGGCAATCACGCGAGAACGCGGAAGAAGTCGCAGCACACTTCCTCGTGCGACGCGACCTCGTGCGGTGTGCGCATCTTGCCATCCGGACTGCCCCATTCGGGGGGCCAGCCATGTCAAAATCGGATAACGGGTGATCCCCATTCGTTACCGGTCGGTTCGCACCCCTTGGGCTGCTGTGTCTGTTCTGATCGGCTTCCTGTCGCGAGACGCAGGTCACGCCCGCACCGTCTCACTTCGTGGACACCTTGTCGCGTCCAGGACCAGTTGACACGTTTCCGCCGTGATCGCGTGTCGGGTTCGCGCCATCGGGACCCGGAACTCACTCGTCGGCCGTAGTGGTCTTCCGGTAGAAAGACCAGTTACACCCCTCACCCGGGGCTCAGGGCGCGCATGTGCGGCGCGCCCGCTTTGTCCGTACCGCCCCGTCGCACGGAAGTCATCCGCCGTCCGGGGTCCGGACATGGTTCGGACATGTGCCCGACCCGCCTCCCACACCCAGAGGCGGTTACCCTCGATCTGCACTTACGACAAAGGGGTCAAGAAAAGTGGCAGCGGAGATCGTGAATCCTCGCAGCGACAGCGGGACGGACGAAGGGGCTCGCGCAGAGTTCTTCGATCCGGCCTTCGCGCTGCACCGTGGCGGCAAGATGGCGGTTCAGGCGACCGTTCCCCTCCGGGGGAAGGACGACCTGTCCCTCGCCTACACGCCGGGAGTCGCCAAGGTGTGCAGCGCCATCGCCGAACAGCCGGAGCTGGTCTACGACTACACCTGGAAGTCCCAGGTAGTCGCGGTCGTGACGGACGGCAGCGCGGTGCTCGGCCTGGGGGACATCGGCCCCGAGGCGTCCCTGCCCGTGATGGAGGGCAAGGCCATCCTCTTCAAGCAGTTCGGCGGCGTGGACGCGGTCCCGATCGCCCTCGACTGCCGTGACGTCGACGAACTCGTCGACACCGTGGCGCGCATGGCGCCCTCCTTCGGCGGCATCAACCTGGAGGACATCTCCGCGCCGCGCTGCTTCGAGATCGAGCGCAAGCTCCAGGAGCGCGTGGACATCCCCGTCTTCCACGACGACCAGCACGGCACCGCCGTCGTCACCCTGGCCGCGCTGCGCAACGCCGCGCGGCTGACCGGTCGTACGCTCGGCGAGCTGCGCGCGGTGATCTCGGGCGCGGGCGCGGCCGGTGTGGCCATCGCCCGGATCCTGGTGGAGGCGGGCATCGGCGACGTGGCCGTGTGCGACCGCAAGGGCATCGTCTCCGCCGACCGTACCGACCTGACGGACGTCAAGCGCGAGCTGGCCGGCTTCACCAACAAGGCCGGGCTGTCGGGTGCGTTGGAGACGGCGCTGGACGGCGCGGACGTCTTCATCGGCGTCTCCGGCGGCACGGTCCCGGAGCCGGCGGTCGCGAAGATGGCCGAGAACTGCCTGATCTTCGCGATGGCCAACCCGAACCCGGAGATCCACCCGGACGTCGCCCACAAGTACGCGGCCGTCGTCGCCACCGGGCGCAGCGACTTCCCCAACCAGATCAACAACGTCCTCGCCTTCCCCGGCATCTTCGCGGGTGCCCTTCAGGTGCGGGCCTCGCGGATCACGGAGGGCATGAAGATCGCGGCGGCCGAGGCGCTGGCCGCCGTGGTGGCGGACGAGCTGAGCGCGGACAAGGTGATCCCCTCGCCGTTCGACGAGCGGGTCGCCCCGGCGGTCACCGCCGCCGTGGCCGCGGCGGCGCGGGCGGACGGCGTCGCGCGACGCTGACGCCCCCCTGAGCGAGTGGGCCGGTCCGGACCGTGGGGTCCGGGCCGGCCCTTCGTCGTCGGCGCCGGGGCCGGGGCCGGTCAGCCCAGTCGGCGGACGAAGGCGTCGAAGACCTTGTTGGTGTCGCCGGGCACGAGGTTGTCCGCGGCGCTGCCGAAGACAAGCGTGCGCCCGGCCAGGTCGACGCTCGGTCCGTCGGACCAGCCGTTCGCCTGGGAGCCGTCGGCGGCGACGCTGACGCGTTCGACGGCGCCGGTCACCAGGTCCTTGGCGAAGACGTCCTCGACGCCGTTGGTGTCACCGGGCACCAGGTTGGCGGCCAGGGACATGAAGAACACATGCCGGTCGTCGGCGCTCATGACCGCGCCGCGGTACGAGCTGTTGTCGGCCTGCGAGCCGTCGGCCGCGACACTGACGCGCCGGGTGACGCCGGTGAGCAGGTCCGTGGCGAAGGCGTCGGCCTTGCCGTTGGTGTCGTTCTCCACCACGGCGTCGGAGGCGGACGAGAAGAGCGAGTACCGGCCGTCGGGGCTCAGCGCGAAGTCGCCGTCGACCGCCACGCCCCCGCCGTCGAGGGACGGGGCCCCGCGCTGGGTGCGGCCGGTGCGCAGGTCGTGGACGTAGAGGCCCCGGGCGCGCGGCCGTTGGAGCGACTTCTCCTCACCGGGCGGCGCGGCCAGGTCGGACAGGCTCAGGAAGGCGACCTTGCCGCCGTCCGCGCTGATCACCGGGGAGACGGAGAAGCCGTCGGCCTGGGTGCCCTCGCTCGTGACGCTCACCCGCGTGGTGGTGCCCCGCAGGCGGTCGCGGACGAAGACGTCCGTCTGGCCGTTGGTGTCGCCGGGCACGAGGTCGTCCCGGTTGGACGAGAAGGCGACAAAGCGGCCGTTGGCACTGATGGACGGGGACGAACTGTGCGCCGGCTTGGTGCCCTTGTTCTCGACGAGCACCTCGGTGCGGCCCGTGGCCCGGTCGTGGACGAAGACGTCGTAGTAGTCGCCCGGATTGCGGTTCGGGGCGAGGTTCTTGGCCTCGGAGTCGAAGGCGACGTACCGGCCGTCGCCGCTGATCGAGGTCGTCCACGACGACCTGTCGGCGGGGGTGCCGTCGGAGGCGACGCTGGCGAGCTCGGTGCGGCCGTTGCGCAGGTCCTTGACGTAGACGCGGCGCATCGGCTCGGTGGCGCCGGGCACGAGGTTCGTGGCGCCGGTCTCGAAGGTGGCGAAGCGCCCGTCGGCGCTGATGCGCGCGCCGATGCTCTCGGCGTTCGCCTGGGCGCCGTCGGAGGCGGTGTTCACCCGCTCAGTGCGCGGTCGCTGCTGCTGCCGGTGCTCCTCCCCGGCGGCCGCCGCCGTGGTGACGGGCGGTACCGCCACGAAGCTTCCCAATACCGCCGCTACGACGGCGGCCTGTCTGAAGTGACGCATCGTTTCCCCTCGTTCAGCGTTCAGCGGGTGTGGCGTACGAAGACGTCCCAGGTGGCGTTGGTGTCCCCCGGCACCAGATTGTCGGCCATGCTGTTGAACGCCACCGTGCGGCCGGAGGCGTCGGCGCCGGCCGTGGTCGACATGGCGTTGCCCTGCGTTCCGTCGCTCGCGACGCTCAGCCGTTGGACGGCGCCGGTCCGCAGGTCCTTCGCGAACACGTCCGTCGTGTTGTTGGTGTCGCCGGGCACCAGGTTGCCGGCGTCGGATGTGAAGATCACCCGTTGGCCGTCGGCGCTGATGATCCCGCTGCTGTAGGAGCCCCCGTCGGCCGGGGAGCCGTCGCCGGTGACGCTGACGCGCCGTGCCTCGCCGGTCTCCAGGTCCCGGACGTAGACGTCCGTATGGCCCGTGTCCGGGCCGGGCACGATGCCGTCCGTGTTGCTGGAGAAGACGACGTAGCGCCCGTCGGGGCTGATTCCCAGTCCGGGGATCAGCCTGGCGGCCCGGCCGTCGAGGGTCTCGGAGGCCCGCCGCGTCGTTCCGTCGCGCTGGTCGTACACGTGGAGCCGGAGCGGCCGGTAGCGCGGCTTCCCGGGCCCCTGGTCCCCTGGGGTCGGGGCTTGGCCGGGGGCCAGGTCGGTGGCCAGGTCGGTGGCCTTGCTCCGGAAGCCGATCCGGCTGCCGTCCGCGCTGATCACGGGCTCCGCCGACGAGTCGTTCCCGGGCGCGCCGTCGCCGTTGACGCTCACCCGCTTCGTGGTGCCCTTCGCCAGGTCGCGTACGTACACCTGGCTGTACCCGTTGGTCCCGCCGGGCACCAGGTCGGCGCGGCCGGAGGCGAAGGCGACGTGGCGGCCGTCGGCGCTGATGACCGGGTCGGAGAGGTCGCCCGGTGTCGTGAGGTCCGGGAGGAGGCGGCCGGTCCGCCCGGCCCGGCGGTCGTGGACGAGGACGTCGCGCCGGATGCCGGCCCGATCCGGCAGCAGGTAGACGCCCTCGAAGACGACGTACCGCCCGTCACCGCTGATCGAGACGTGGGCGGGCTCGCCCTCGATCCCGGCACTGTCCGGGACGGCGATCTGTTCGACCGCTCCGGTGTGGAGGTCCTTGACGTAGAGGTGTCTGCCGGGCCGCCCGCCGGGCACGAGGTCGGTCGCTTCGGAGAGGAAGGCGACGTACCGCCCGTCGGCGCTGACGGTGGGCGTGATGGACGAGTTGTTCGCCTGGGCCCCGGAGGCGGTGACGCTCACGCGCTCGGTGTGCGGTGGCCGGTCCGCCCGGGTGTCCGCCGCTGCCGTGGCCGTCGGCAGGACGGTCGTGGAGCAGGCCAATATCGCCGCCGCCGTCAGGGCGGCATGTCTGAGTCGACCGGGTCGACGCATGGTTGTTCCCCCCTCGCGTGGTCGCGCATATGCGCGTGGAGTACGCGGAGGAAGCCAACAGTCCGGTCGGTCCCCGGTCAATGCGATGTGCGACGGGCTCCGTCGCGGATACGGCCGTTGCCGGAGTGAGTGCCTGGACGCGGCGCGTGTCACAGCGCCATGTGGTTTCCTCCGCCGTGCCCCGCCACTAGGTTCGGCTCATGTTCGCCGCCTACGCCGCACGCATCGACCGCGACCAGCCGCTGAACGGCCTTGAGCTGGGGGAGCGCCCCGAGCCCGTGGCACGGCCCGGCTGGACGATCGTCAACGTCAAGGCCGCCTCGCTCAACCACCACGACCTGTGGACGCTGCGCGGCGTGGGGATCGGCGAGGACACGCTGCCAATGATCCTCGGCTGTGACGCGGCGGGCGTCGACGAACACGGCAACGAGGTCGTCCTCCACTCCGTCGTCGGCGAGACCGGCCATGGCGTGGGGCCCGACGAGCCGCGCTCGATCCTGACCGAGCGCTACCAGGGCACCTTCGCCGAACGCGTCGCCGTGCCCACCTGGAACGTGCTGCCCAAGCCGAAGGAGCTGTCCTTCGAGGAGGCCACCTGTCTGCCCACGGCCTGGCTGACCGCCTACCGGATGCTGTTCACCAAGGCGGGCGCGCGGCCCGGGCAGAGCGTGCTGGTGCAGGGCGCCGGCGGCGGGGTGGCCACGGCGGCGATCGTGCTGGGCGCGGCGGCCGGGCTGCGGGTCTTCGCGACCAGTCGCGACGCGGCCAAGCGCGAGCGCGCCGTGGAGCTGGGCGCCGAGGCGGCGTACGAGCCGGGGGCCCGGCTGCCGCACCGCGTGGACGTGGTCGTCGAGACGGTGGGCGCGGCCACCTGGTCGCACTCGGTCAAGTCGCTCAGGCCCGGCGGCACTCTGGTGATCTCCGGCGCGACCAGTGGCGACCGGCCCCCGGCGGCCGAGCTGACGCGGATCTTCTTCCATGAACTCCATGTCGCGGGCGTGACGATGGGCACCAAGGAGGAGCTGGCCGACCTGCTCGCCTTCTGCGCGGCCACCGGTGTCCGGCCGGTGATCGACACGGTGCTGCCCCTGGACCGGGCCCGTGAGGGCTTCGAAAAGATGTACAGCGGCGATCTGTTCGGGAAGGTCGTGCTGACGGTATGAACGACGGATGCCGAAGAGACGCTCGCGCACGGCGGCGTTCCTCGCCGCGATCAGCTGTGTCCTGACCCTTTTCGCTCCCGGGGCCCACGCCGCTGAGGCCCCTCCTCGCTCCGGCATCCCCCGTCTGACCGACGAGCACGGCCGGGCGCTCACCCTGCGGGGCTGGAACCTCGCGGACAAGGAGCACCGGGGCGAACGCGCCCTGGAGGACATCACCGAGCGCTCGCTGAGCGACATGGCCGGGCAAGGATTCAACTTCGCCCGGCTGGCGGTCTTCTGGGACGATCTCGAACCCCGGCGCGGCGAGTACAGCGAACCCTATTTACGGAAGATCGAACGCGTCCTGGACTGGGCGGCGAAGTACCGCGTCCGGGTGCTCGTCGACGCCCACCAGGACGTCTACGGACCGGCCTTCGGCGACCACCGGGGCATCCCCGCCTGGGCCACCCGCACCGACGGGCTGCCCTACCGGCAGCACCCCGACGACTGGTTCGCCGAGTACTTCGAACCCGCCGTCCAGGCCGCCTTCGAGCACCTCTACGAGGACACCGACCTGCGGCTCGCCCAGACGCGAATGTGGCAGGTGCTGGCCGGCCGGCTCGCCGGACACCCGGCCGTCCTGGGCTACGACCCGATCAACGAACCCATGGGCCGGCTGCGCCCCGGCGAGGACATGTTCACGGCCGCCCGTCGTATCGAGGCCACCCAGGTCACCCCCATGTACCGGCGTATCGCGCGGGCGATCCGCGCCGTCGACCGAAAGCACTGGATCTTCATCGAGCCCACCCCGGCGGCGGGCGAGGGCAAGCCCACCGGGCTGGGCCGGGTGGCCGACCCGAAGATCGTCTACGCGCCGCACTTCTACAACGCCGCCATGGAGGCGGGCCGCGACTACGACCCCGCGTCCGGCTGGCTGGAGGCCTACGAGGCGGCCGTCGTCCGCTACCCGCGCGAGCACCGCGTGCCCGTCGTGGTGGGGGAGTGGGGGCCGCTCGACAGCTCACTGCCCCACATGGGCCGGTTCTACGAGGACGCCGTCGCCTCCATCGGGCGCTACGCCTCCGGGTGGGCGAGCTGGCAGTGGTGCTACGGGGAGACGTACTGCGCCATGGACCGGCAAGGGCGCTTCCGCCCCAACAAGGAGCGCACGGCCCGCCCGTACGCCCCCGCCGTGGCCGGTACTCCCGGCGCCGAGGCGTACGACCCCGGCGCGCGCTCCTACCGGCTCACCTACCGGGCCTCCCCGGGCGGAACCACCGAGCTGTCCCTGCCGCCGGCTCCCCACGGCTGGCACGTCACCGTGACCGGGCCGGCGCGGGCCGACACCGCGACCGTACGACCGGGGCGGCGCGGCACGGTGCTCGTCCACGCGAGGGGTCGTGCGATGGGGCAGGCCGTTGGCGCGGTCACGGTCGTGGTCGCGCCGGGCGCGCCGGGCGTGTAACGGAAGTGCGCCGGAGTGGGTGGCGCGCTCCGGGAGTGCTGGGGATGATGGGCGCACGGGGGCGTATCCCCGTGTCCCTTGCCATGACCGCCTGTCGTGGGAGGGACTTGCCGGCCCGGCTCCGGGCCGTTCGGGGGTGAAGCGTGTCCACGCCTGTACCACCATTGCCGTCCGTGGGGGACTTCGTCACGGCTTTCGAGGAGTTCGTCCTGGTGCCGCCGGGCCGCCGTGGCCCCTCCGCTCTGGTTCTCCTCGTGTCGCCGCCGGGCGGGGACGAGGCGGAGCGGATCGCCGACGGCGAGTGTCAGCGGCTGAGGGTCCGGGGGCGGGCGCTCGTCCCGTTCGCCCGGGTCCAGGAGACGACGCGGCGCGTCGGCGTCACCTCGCGCACCCGCGACGTCTTCGAACAGATCGAGATCGCCCTGCGCGACAACCGGCCCGCCGGCTTCGGCCGATTACGGCTGCCGCGCTACGAACTCGTGCGCGCCTTCGCCGACGCGCGCACCCGGGAGACCCAAGCGGCGGTACAGGCAAAAGACTTGCGCGACAAGTGCTACGCGGAACGCTGCAAGACCTCCCTCTTCCTCAAGGCCCTCTACGCGATCAGCGGCGACGGCCAGTCGCCCGCGAGCGTCCCGGGCTGGCTGTGGCACTGGGCGCGCCGGCCGCTCTTCGGCGCGCTGCCGCGCTGGCTGTACGGGCGGCGGCAGCAGCGCCGGATGATGGGCAAGAACGGCTGGTTCCGGAGCTGGGCGGGGATCCCCTCAGGGCGCGGCGACTTCTTCGCCCACCACGACGCGGTCGTCGTCGGCCGGAACGACGTGTTGCTGTGCGCGCTGCTCAGCGATCTGGAGGACGCCGTTCAGCGCAGGCGCGCGCTGTCACCGTGGGCCCGGCGGCGCAGGAGCCGGTTCGTCCTCGTCCTGCCCCGGGCGGGGGCGCCCGGTTCGGTCACTGAGAGCGTGGTCCGGGGCTTCCCCGACGCGGTCGAGCGGACGGGCAGCACGGCGGTGGTGCTGCTGGCCGTCGGCCGGGACGGGCGGGACACCGCCCAGACCCTCGCGGCGGCCACGACCACCATCGACTCCTGGACCCGCAGCCAGGGCCGGGGCCGGGGCCGGACCGTGACCGTGGGGGCGGGGCCCTACGACGGCCGTCCCGACGAGGAGGCCGAGAGCAGGCTGCGCGGCTACCCGGAGATCCAGCCCCGCAGGGTGTACTCCGACACCGCGCCGCGTGTGGAGGCCGCCGTCATGACGGTGGCGGCGGTCGCGGCGCTGTCGCTCGTCGCCCAGTTCGCGGTGGCCCGGATCGGCGCGGAGACCAGCACCGAGTGCGTCGGCGCGAGCGTCGCCATGCCGGAGTCGGCCGCCCCGGGCAAGGTCCCCGAGATCGCCCCGAAGGAGCTGTACGAGCAGGCGCTGGCCTCCATCAGGGCGCAGAACGCGGAGGCCGACGCGGCGGCGAAACGCCCCAACACGGCCGTCCGCACCGTCGTCTACCTCGGGGTGCCCGCCGTCGCCGAGACCTGGAAGGAGGGCATGTACAGCGGCTCCATCCCCGAACTGCGCGGCATCGCCCTCGCCCAGGAGGCGCTCAACCGCGAGGCGTCCCGGGACGTGGCCCGCAAGGTATGGCTGCGGGTCCGGGTCGAGGACGGCGGCCAGCAGTTCGCGAAGGCACCCGAGGCGGCCGAGCGGATCGCCAAGGAGGCCGAGGAGGAGCGGAAGGGCGGCGGAAGCCAGCAGATCATGGGCGTGGCCGGGCTGGGACAGAGCCGGGCGGCCACCCTGAGGGCCCGGGACATCCTCGGCGCCGTCGGGCTGCCCGTGATCGGCACGGTGACGACCGCGGAGGAGATGCAGCAGAACCATATGTACCGGCAGGTGGCCCCGGACAACCGGCGCGAGGCGCGTATCGCCGCCGAGTTCGCCCGCCACGGCAATATCGTGGAGACCTCGCCCGGTGTGTGCGCTCCCGCCCGGGAGGCGGTGGTCGTCGCGGACCCGACCGACCGGTACAGCGACAATCTGCGCCGCCGGTTCGTCCAGGAGTTCAAGAACACCCGCACGATCCTCTACACGGCGGAACCGGAGGCCCCCTTCGACCCGCCGCAGGACGACCGGACCGAACGCGCCCGCACCCTGGCGGACATGGCCGCCTCCGTCTGCCGGCGGATCCGGGCCGAGCCCCGCACGGTGGTGTACTGGGCGGGTCGAGGTACCGAGTTCTCCGCGTTCCTCGACGAGTTCGACAATGGCACCTCCTGTCGTGGCCATGTGACGGCCCTCGGTGGCAACGATCTGACCAGCGCCGTCGTGGACGCCCAGCAGCCCAGCAGCCGCCACTCGGGCGTACGGCTCTACTACGCGGCGCACGCCGTGCCCAAGAGCTACTGGCCCAACGAGGTGGGCCGGGCCTTCCGTACTCAGTACCTCGACGCATACGGCAAGGACGACCTGTGGAGCAACGACGGCCGTGCCCCCGTCGCCTGGGACGCGCTGCGGCTGCTGGCCACCGCCGTGAACACCGCCCGTCAGACCTCCGGCACCGGTTCCTTCTCGCGCGACACGGTGCAGACCGTGCTGGCGGCGGGGGCCGGGGGTGGCGACGGGGTGCGCGGTGCCACCGGGACCCTGGTCTACGACCAGGGCCGGAAGGTGCCCCGGGACAAGCGGCTGCTGATCCTCCACGACACCCGGCAGGGCCCCGAGGTGGCGCTGGAGTGCGGGGTCCGCGACAGCGGGGACGAGAAGACGACATGGGGGCCGGGGGATGCGTTTGAGTGCCCCCGGGATGCGGGGGACGCCCCATAGGGGCGCGGGGCCGTGTCAACAGGCGGCTACCGCCGCGTGGGCGCGACCAGCCACGGACGGCCCGCGGTTGCCCGACCTCCGGCAGAACGCTTGGCCGAGCGAGCCACGGGGCGCCGAGGGACGGCTGCGGGCCGTCCATGGCTGAGCGCGCAGTTCCCCGCGCCCCTTCGGCGCCTACGGCGCCTTGGGCGCTTTCAGCAGCTCCCCTATCTGCGCGGCAGCCGCCGCCAGGTGTCCTCGGGCCTGCCGGAGCTGATCCGGCGTCACCCCCTGATCGCGGGCCGCGTCGCGGACCTCGTCGCGGAAGCGGTCCAGCAGCCGGTCGAGGTCACGGGCCGGTTCCTTGGAGAGGGCGTCATCGGCGACCGCCCACTCGGGCAGTGGATATGAGGCGCGCAGCGGCTCGTCCTCGGCACGCTCCACGACGATCACCGGCTCCGGCTCCGGCTCGTCGGCGGAGTGTCCCGGAGACCGTCCGGTGCGCATCTGCCCCGCCAGCGTGCCGAGCTCCTTGGCCAGCGCGCTGACGCCCTCGGTGATGCCCGCGGGCCAGTCGCCGTGCCGGGCGTGCTCACGGACCTGCTCCTGGACGCGCTCGGTGATGCGCCGCACCTCCTGGCGCGCCTGCTCCTGGGCCTGCCGGGCCTGCTGGCGGGCCGTCTGGGCGTCCTGGCGGGCGCGGCGGCTCTCCTCCTTCGCCCGGCGGGCCTGCTCCTTCCACTCCTCCTTGGCCTTGCGGAACTCCTCCTTCGCCCCGGCGAAGTAATCCCCTCCGGAGTCTCCAGGACCTCCGGAGCCGCCGGCCGCGGAGTCCGTACGGGCCTTCAGCGCGGCCTCGCGCATCTCGCGGCGCAGGTCGCCGGCGGCCCCGCGCACGTCCTCGCGGATGTCGGCGGCCAGCGCGGCGACGGACTCCCGGATCTCCAGCTCCAGCTCGGCCAGCTCGCCCCGCCGGTCGGCGAGTTCGGCGCGGCCGGCGTCGGTGATCGAGTAGACCTTGCGGCCGCCCTCGGTGGTGTGGGTGACCAGGCCCTCCGCCTCCAGCTTGGCGAGGCGGGGGTAGACGGTGCCGGCGGAGGGGGCGTAGAGCCCCTGGAAGCGCTCCTCCAGCAGGCGGATGACCTCGTAGCCGTGGCGCGGGGCCTCGTCGAGGAGGCGCAGCAGGTACAGGCGGAGTCGGCCGTGGCCGAAGACGGGGGGCATCAGAGGACCTTTCCCGACGCGGGGGCGTCGTCATCGGGGGACGGCGGCCGGCGCAGGAGCGCGACCGCGCCGGAGACGGTGGTGATCTTGAGCTTGCCGCCGCCCGCGCCCAGCGTGCCGGTGATCCGCTTGGCGCCCCACTGGCCGCCGACCCGCAGGTTCTCGAAGGCGCAGGAGACCGGGCCGCTGGTGGTGTTGGCCTCGACGTCGGCGTCGACCTGCTGCGGCAGCCGGATGGCGACCTCGCCGGAGACGGTGGTCAGCGCGAGGTCGGGGGTGCGGGCGGCGCCGGCGAGGTCGATGGTCATGTCGCCGTTGACGGACTCCGCCTTGACCCGGCCGCCGGTGCCCTCGATCAGGGTCAGGTCGCCGGAGACGGAGTTGAAGCGCAGGTCGCCGCCGAGGGACTGGGCCTCCAGCCGCCCGGAGACGGACTCCGCGCGGACGTCACCGCTGACCCCGACGAGGGTGATGTCCCCGGTGACGCCCTTGACCGCCGTGGGGCCCGCGATGCCGGAGACGACGGCGCTCGCGCCGACGACGCCGGTCTCGACGCGGGTGGCCGTGGGCACGGTCAGCGTGATCGTGGCGGAGCGCTTCCACTCGCTGCGGTCGAACCACTTGAGGATGTTCTTCCAGGGCAGGTCGTCATAGGCGACCGTGAGGGTGCCGTCCCGCAAGGTGACGACGAGCGGGGCTCCCTCGATCTCGGACAGCTCCAGCCCCGCGGGGCCGCTGTCCTTGCCCACGACATTGACGGTGCCGCCCACGATGCGCACCGCGAGCGCCGTGACGGGCTCCTCGAAGGTGAGCTTCTGGGGTGCGGCCAGTGACCACTGCGACCGGTCCGGCATTCCGGGCCTCCTCCGTACAGGCGTACTGCGTGGTGGGGCGTGCGGCATGGCAGGCGTCGTGCGGCACACCTCGGATACTCGCGACGCAATATATCGCGTCTTCCACGGAACACGATATATCGTGGCCCCGGGAAGTCAAGGGGCTTCGGAGTGGCATAGCGTTGACGCATGTCCGCTACTGATCACAGTCCGGCGGCGGGGGTCCTGCTGCTCTGCCGGGCCGAGCCCGACCGCGTCCGTCCTTCCGCCCAGCTCCTGCGCGAGCCGCTGTTCCTCGCCCCGGCGGGGGAAGAGTGGACCGTGCTGGTCCCGGGGGAGGAGGCCTGGCACGCGGAGGACGCGACCCCGGCCGCCCTGACGGCCGAGTGGGCGCACGCCCTGACCGTCGCCGAACCCTGGCCGGCCGTGGGCCTGTGGTGGGACGCGGAAGGAGCCGGCTTCGTCGTCGCGGCGGGCTTCCGCCGCACGGTCGGCTACACCTGGCTGGCGGACGGCTCCCCGCTCGGGGAGGAGAGCGCCATGACGGCGCTGCGGGCCCGGCTGGGCCTGGACCCGGTGCTGGACGCGGAGGCGTTCGACCGGCTCACCCTGCCGGACTCGGACGCCGACGCGACCGCGCGGGTGCTCGGGCTCGTCGCCGTCCTGGCCCGCGCCGGACTGCACCTGCCGCCCGGCCTGGCCCCGGGCACCGGCGCCGCCGGGCTGCGCGCGGCGGCGGACGCGGCCCCGGAGGCGGAGACCGTCGAGTGGCCGGGCTGGCGCACGGTGGTGCGCGACGGCCTCGACGCGTCGGAGCGGGGGGCGCTGGGCCGCTGGATACGGGGGCCGCGGGCGCGGACGCTCGGCGCGGTGGAGGTCGCGGCGGGGGTGTCGCTCTGGGCGCTCGGGCGGCGGGGCGGTCGCCGCGGCTTGCGGGTGGCTGGTGCGGCGCTTGTGGTGGACGGGGCGCTCACGTTGGCGTACGACGTGTGGCGGTCGCGCAAGGCGTGAGGGGCCCCGACCCCGCCCTTTCACCGTTTCCTCCGGGGGCTCCGCCCCCGGACCCCCGGTCCTCAAACGCCGGACGGGCTGACTTTGTCAGCCCTACTCGTCGTCCTCGTCGTCCAGCCGTGCCAGCCACGTCGCCAGGCGCTCGACCGGGACCTCGAAGTCGGGGTTGAGGTCGACGAACGTACGGAGTTGCTCGGCCACCCAGCCGAGGGAGACCTCCTCCTCGCCCCGCCGGTTCTCCAGCTCCTCGATGCCGCGGTCGGTGAAGTACAACGTGATCTCCGTCAGGGGATGAGCCAATCGGTCCCGCCCAGGATAGGCCGCGCGGGCCACCCGCCTTTGGCCACGGCCTCTCGCGTCCGTCCCGCCCTGGGACTAGCCTGCTGTGCCTGCCGCATCACGCGCGGTCGACGGGGGTGGACGGGCGTATGGCCGACGGGATCACTCAGGTCCGGCTCGACGACGGCACGGTCGTCTGGGCGCGGGTCACCGAGGCACAGGAACTGGACGGGCCCAAGAACGCCGGGCCCGGCGGGTACGAGGACGAGGACGCCCCGTACGCGGACTCCTCGTACGCGGACTCCGGCGCGGCCCGGCGCGTCGCCGGCATGGCGGGCGGGCTCGCCGACACCGTCCGGGGGGTCGCGGACTCCGTGCGGATGGGCCTCGCGGCGGCGCGGCCCGACGAGGTGTCCGTGGAGTTCGGCATCGAGCTGTCCGCCAAGGCGGGCCAGGTCATCAGCCTGATAGCCGACGGCGAGTCCAAGGCGTCGATCACGGTGACGCTGAAGTGGGACGGCCGCCGGGAGGACCCGGCGGCCGCCGGGCCGGAGCCCACGGCCCACGGCGCCCCTTGAGCGCCCTGGAGGGCACCGCGCGCCGTGCCGTCGTACGCATCTCCGCGCCCGGCGGCGGGTATGACGCGAGCGGCGCCCGGTTCTGGGGAAGCGGATTCTTCATAGCCCCCGGCTGGGTCCTGACGTGCGCCCATGTCGTGGGGAACGGGGGTGGCGACGTGCTGCGCGGAGCCACGGCCGTCGACGTCACCGACTGGCACGGGCGGACCGCCCCCGGCCGGGTGGCCTTCGCCCTGCCGATGCCGGCCGACCCCGACGTGCCCCCCAGGCCCTGGCGGCTGCCGGACCTCGCGCTGCTGGAGGTCGAGGGCGCGGAGGGCGCCGAGTGCCTCTGGCTGAGCGACCGTTCGGCGGTCGTGCCCGCCCCGATCAGCCTCCACGGCTGGTCGTTCGACATGGGCGAGCTCGGGCTGCGCTTCGGCGTGGGCACCGCCACCGGCGGGGACGGCGCCGACGGTACGGCCATGCTGCTGCGCGGGGAGATACCCGTCGCCGGCTGCTCCGGCGGGCCCGTCGTCGACACCGCGCGCGGCGCGGTCATAGGCGTGTGCAAGGGGCGCGGCAAGGACACCGCCGGGCTGGCCGTGCCCATCACCGCGCTGCGCCGGCTCGCCGACGACCTCCCCGGCCGCGACCGGCTGCACGCCGTCATCCGCGCCCACGACCGCCACCACTACGCCCGTTACCGCGCCGTGGGCACCGGAGCCGGCTGGACCGGCATGCAGCAGGCGCTGCGGCCGGGCCCCGCGGACGGCCTCACGCCCGTCCTGCGCACCCACCTGTTCGCCCGGCTCGCGGAGTTGTCGCCGCCCGCCACCCCGGGCGAGGTCATGGCGCTGGTGGAGACCGTCAAGCGCCGCGTGATCCAGGAGCCGTACCAGCCGGGCGTCGAGCACGACCCGCGCAGCTGGCGGGAGGGCGTGGGCCTGCTCTACGACCTGCGCGACGGCGGGCAGGGCGGTCACGGCCGCGTGGAAGCCGGCCCGGACCGCGATCTGGAGCTGGAGGCGGTGCTGCTGTACGCGGCGCGGGTCGCGGCCGCCGTCAGCCGGTTCGGGGCCCTGGACGACACCGAGCCGCTGCGCGAGCTGTCCACCTGGATCGCGGCCCAGGCCGAGCCGCTGCCGGACGTCATCAGGGTGGAGATCCACCGGATCCTCCACGGGGGTTCGGACGACCCCGACGGCCCGCGCGCTCCCTCGCCGCCCGGCACGGTCGAACTGCGCAAGCCCGAGCGCCGGGACGTGGAGCCGGGCGTGGCGGCGCCCTCCGGGGCCCGGGCCGACGTGCTCGTCCAGGTCGACTCGCCCGTCTACGGCGACCGCTACCCGTGGCGCGTGAAGCTGCTGCTGGACGGTGGCGTGGTCAACCCGCTCGTCGGCGACGAGATCGGCGTCCCCCGCGCGAAGCTGCGCGAGACGCTCCGCGAGCCCATCGCGCGGGCGCTGCGGCAGGGCGACGCCGGCGGCCATCTCGCGGAGCTGCACATGATGCTGCCGCGTGAGCTGTTCGACGAGCCGGTGGACTCCTGGCAGCTGTCGCCGCCCGGCGCCGACGGGGGCGGCATCGACCCGCACACGCTGCCGCTGGGACAGCGCCGGGTGGTGGTCGTCCGGGACCGCCGCCGCCGCGACCAGCCCCCGACCCCGGAGTGGCAGCAGCGCTGGGACGGCACCTCCCGGGGCCCGCTGACCGCCGTGCCGCTGCGCCGGGAGGCGCCCCTCAAGGGCCACGGCGGACCTGGCCGGGAGGGCGGGCACGCGGCGTACGGCAGGCTGTCGTTCGCGGCGGACTCCGCCATTCCGGTCTACTGCGGCGAGGCGGCTGTCGGAGCGGGCGCTACGGCCATGGAGGCGGCGCTGGCCGCCGGGCACGCGGTGGTGATCTGGCGACGATGCGCCACGGGGCACACGGATTGCGCCGAATTCCACCGGCGCGTCTCCCTGCTGGTGGGCGAGGCCGGGACCGCCGGGGGACTGCCCCAGCTGATACGCAGCCTCCGGATCGCCTGCGCCGACCCGGAGGCCCCCGACCCGGAGGCGGAATGGGCGCGCTCGATAGCCCTGCTCTACGACTCGCCGCACCATCCGCCGTCGCCCGGCGAGCCGCTGTACGCCCCGCTGCCCAGACCCGGAGGCGCGGCATGACAGCGCGTCAATTGCGCGTACAGGGAAGGGTGAAGAGGGGTCGGCAGGGCGGTCCCCGGACGGTACCGTCGGGCGGGGGCGGGCCGTGTCGGGGCCCCGGGCGGCGCCGTCGGTCTCACGGTCACCCACCAGCCACGAGGAGCCGAGTGTGAACGATTGGCGGATCTACCGGGGAGCCGGGCTGCCGCACGACGGAATCCGGCGGCTGCCGCCGCCCCCGCCCTGGCGGGACTTCGCCTCCTCGGGCCCCGACACCGGCGCCGAAGCGGACCCGAGCGCCGCCCGCCGGCTCGGCGTGCTGCGCCGCCTGGTGGAGAACCACCACCCGCGCCCCGAAGAGGTCGAGGCGGTCAACGCCGCCCTCTATCTGCGCCGCCCGCTCCTCGTCACCGGCAACCCCGGAACGGGCAAGTCCACGCTCGCCCACGCCGTCGCCCACGAGCTGGGCCTCGGCCGGGTGCTGCGCTGGCCCATCGTCAGCCGCTCCACCCTGCGCGACGGCCTCTACCACTACGACGCCATCGCCCGCCTCCAGGACGTCCAGCTGGAGCGGGCCGGCGGCGAGGCCACCGGCACCGGGCGCCGCTCCATCGGCTCGTACGTCCGGCTGGGCCCGCTCGGCACGGCCCTGCTGCCGGTCGCCCAGCCCCGGGTACTGCTCGTCGACGAGCTGGACAAGGGCGATCTCGACCTGCCGAACGACCTGCTCAACGCGCTGGAGGAAGGGGAGTTCAGACTTCCGGAGCTGGAGCGGATCGCCGACCTCGAACCCGAGGTCGAGGTGCTCACCGACGACGGCGGCCGGGCCGCGATCCAGGGCGGCCGGGTGCGCTGCACCACCTTCCCGCTGATCGTCCTCACCTCCAACGGCGAACGCGACTTCCCGGCCGCCCTGTTGCGCCGCTGCGTCCAGCTGGAGCTGGAGGCGCCGGGCGAGGAGCAGCTGACCGCGATGGTCCGGGCCCACCTCGGCGACGACGCCGTGACCGACGGCGACGAGCTCATCCAGCGCTTCCTGGACCGGGAGCCCGGCGAGGTCATCGCCGCCGACCAGCTGCTCAACGCCCTCTTCCTCACCCAGCACGCCCCGCGCACCGAACGCGTCACCCGCGACCGGCTCGCGGACATGCTCATGCAGCCTCTCGACCGCCCGAGGTGATGAGAGATGACGGCGCCCCCCGACCGGCGGTTGGGGCAATTGGTCGGCAGGCTCCGGGCCGCGGACTGGGACCTCACGGCGGAAGAGATCGCCGACGCCCTGTGGCTGGCCCAGTGGGTCGGCCCGGGCGCCGCCGGTGAACCGCCGGACGGGCCGGCCGCCACCGGACGGCTGGACAGCGCGGCCTCGGTCTCCCGTGCCGCGGACCCGGCCCCCGGCGCCCGTACGGACCGCCCCGGCGGCGCCGTCCGGCCGTCCGGGCCCGGCGACGACCCGCCGCGGGCGCGACGCCGGGAACGGGTGTCCCTGTACGCGCGCGGCGAGGGCCACCCGGGCGCCGTGGACACCTTCCCCATACGTGTCCCCATGGCCTCGTCCCTGCCCGGACTCCTGGGCCTCCAGCGCGCGCTGCGGCCCCTGCGCGGCTACCGCACGCTCGCCGCGCCCCTCCCGGGCCCCCTCGACGAGGACGCCACCGCCGACTCCGCCGCCCGCACCGGGCTGCTGGAGCCCGTCCACCGGCCCGGCGAGCGCCGCCCGGCGGCCGTACAGCTGGTGATGGACACTTCACCCTCCATGGTGGTTTGGGAGCGGATGCTGGAGGAACTGCGGCAGACCTGCGCCCAGCTCGGGGTCTTCCGCGACGTCCAGGTGCGCTATCTGCACCGGGCCCCCGACGGCACGCCCCTCGTCGGCACCATGGCGCGACGGGACGCCGGGGGCGCCCGGCATCTCCGCCCGCGCCCCGCCGGCCAGTTCCGCGACCCCACCGGGCGCCGGCTCACCCTCGTCGTCAGCGATTGCGTGGGCCCCCTGTGGCAGGAGGGGCGCGCCCAGAGCATGCTCCACCACTGGGCGCGCACCGCCCCGCTGGCCGTCGTCCAGCCCCTGCCGCCCCGCCTGTGGCCCCGCACCGCGCTGCCCGCCGAACCCGGGCTGCTCCGCCGCGACCCCGCCACCGGCGGCAGGACCCGCTTCACCCCCGACGGCTACGGGCCCGGCCCCGGCCCCGGCGCCCTGCCCGTACCGGTCCTGCTGCCCACCGCCGAGGCGCTCGGCGTCTGGGCCCGGCTGCTGTCCGGCCCCGGCCGTACGACGGTGCGCGGCGCCGCCGGCTGGCTGCTGCCCGGCCATCCGCCCCGCCCCGCGCCGGCCCCCGGCGCCCCCGGCACCCGGAGCGCCGACGAACTCCTGCGCGCCTTCCGGGCCGGCGCCTCGCCGGGCGCCCTCCGGCTCGCCGTCCACCTGGCGGCCGTCCCGCTCACCCTCCCGGTGATGCAGCTGGTCCAGCGCGCGATGCTGCCCGACACCGGGCCCATGGAGCTCGCCGAGGTGCTGCTGAGCGGGCTGCTGTGGCGGCTGCCCGACATGGACCCGGACACCGGCACCGGTCCCTGGTACGAATTCGCCGACGGCGTCCGCGAGATGCTGCTGCACTCCCTCGACCGGGGCGCGGCGGCCCTGGTCCTCAAGCACTGCTCGGACTACGTGGAGCGCCACTTCGGCAAGGGCGCCCGCAACTTCTCCGCCCGCGCGGCCGCCCAGCTCGCCGGCGAGGAGCTCATCGCCCCCGCGCCCCCGGGCCCGCCCGAGGAGCGCCGGGACGCCGCCGAACCGGAGCTCTTCGCCGAGGTCCCCGCCCGGGTGGTCCGCTGGTACCGGCCCGTGCCCGTCGAGAGCGGCCCCGTCGCCGAGGCGGAACGGCTGCTGCGCCTCTGGCAGGTCCAGGGCGACCCCTCGCTGCTCCACCAGGCCCGCGCCCTGGCCGGTCCCGCCGCGACCGCCCCGCTCCCCGGCGCGGCACCCGCCGAGGGGCTGCGCGCCCGGCTCGTCCTCGGCGGCGTGCTCCAGGCCCTCGTCGGCACGGAGTCCGTACGGAACGACGCCACGTCCCGTCGCGCCCTCCTGGAGGAGGCCGCGGACCACCTCCAGGACGCCTTCACCCACGCCCCGCCCGACGGCGACACCCGCGCCACCGCCGCGCTCCGCCTGGCCGACGTCTCCTACGCGCTGTGGCAGGACGACGGCGACCGCGACCACCTCGTCGCCGCCGCCCGCGTCCTGCGGGCGCTGCCCCCCGGCACCTCCGCCCGCCACCTCCGCCTGGGCCGGACCCTGCTGGCGCTGACAGGGACCGGCACGGCGCCCGGCCCGTACGCCGAGGAGGCCGCCGCCGAACTCCGCACCGCCTGCCGCCTGCTGGAACGCGAGCAGGCCCCCGACGTCCAGCGCTGCGCCGCGCTCCTCGACCTCGCCGCCGCGCTCCGGGCGGCCGGTGCCCCCGGCGCCGGACTTCTCGCCGTCCTGGACGCCGCCGTGGCGGCCACCACCGACGACGCCCAACGGCTGCGCTGCCGCACCGAACAGGCCCGCGCCCACGCGGCGGCGGACCAGTGGCCCGAGGCCGACGACGCGTACGCGGCGGCCGTCGGCCTCACCGCCCGCGACAGCCTCCGGCGCTGCGAACTCCTCGTGGAATGGGGTGAGTCGCTGCTCGGCCGGGCACCGGCCGCCGGGACCCCGGGCGGCGACGCCGGGGACGCCGCCGATCCCGTCACCCGCGCCGAGTCCGTGCTGCGCGAGGCGTACGCCGTCAGCCCCGGCCGGTCGCCCCTGCGGACCCGCGCCCAGCTGGCGCTCGGCCGCGCGCTGGTGCTGCGCTTCGGCCGCCAGGGGTACCTGCCCGACCTCTACGAAAGCTGCCACCTGCTCGAACAGGCCGCGCGCCGGGCCCCGGACGGCGCCACCCGTGCCGAGGCATGGCTGGAACTGGGCACCGCACGGCTGCTGCTCAGCGACCGGCAGGGCGCCCTGCCGGTGGCCGACGCCGCCGCGGCCTTCGACACCGCCGCCAAGGAGGCCCGGCGGCTGCCCGCCCCCGACGGCCCGGGCTCGGTGACCGCCGCCCGCGCTCTCCACCGCTACGGCGACGCCCTGGAACGCATGGGGCTGCGCCGCGCGGCCCTGGCCGCCTACCGCGACGGGCAGCGCGAATGGCGCGACCTCACGGGCCGGCTGGCCGAGGTGCCCTGGGCCGAGGTCCAGGCGACCCGGGAGGCGGTGGCGCGGCTCGTCAACTGACCGTCCGGCACCGGCACGCCCCACCGGACCGGCCACCGAACGGGTTTCCGAACCGGGGGCGTTGGGAAGAACCGTGCAGCCGCGCGGGCCCGTTTCCGGCGGACGGCGGCAGGGAGGAGAAGAGCGTGAACCAGTTGGAGAACGCCCCGGTGACCGGTCGCACGGACGGCGCGCCCGGTCCGTCGCCCCTGCCCGACCTCGCCCGCACCGGCCTGCGCGCCCTACGAGCCTCCCGGGACCCCGCCCTGGCGGCCGCCGTGGAGGGCGTGCTGCGCTGCACCGGGCGGCTCGCGGAGGCATGGCACTCGGGCGGCGAGGGCAGCGAGGGCGGGGTCACCGGGGCGCGCCCCGGCCGGTGACCGGACCCCGGCCGGCGGACGGCATCCCGGGCGGCCGCCCGGAAGGACCCGGCCGCGTCACCCCCGCGACCCTGGCCCGGCTCGCCCGGACCCGGAGCGCCCCCGGCGACGTCGCCCTCCTCCTCGACGGCCTGCACAGCGGACGGCTCCTGCTGCTGAAGTCCCTGCTGACCCGGCTGGAACGGCCCCCCGCCGTCCCCGGCCCCGCCCGCGCGCGCTTCGAGGAGCACTGGCGACTGCTCGAACACGCCGAGGCGCACCACCCCGACCGGGTCGCCGAGACCCTCGACTACCCCTCCGTCGGCACCTGGCTCGCCCACACCCTCGCCGCCCCCGACGGGGAGACGCTCGCCCTGCGCCTCGGCCACTTCGGCGCCGTCGCCGCCACCGCCGCCCTGCGCGCCGGCGCCGACTTCGCCCTGGACCTCCCCGCCCCCGGCGGACGGCTCGCGCTCCCCGGTACCGGCCTGCTGCGCACCACGGACTCCCCGGTACGGCTGACCGCCCACGGCCCCGCCGCCCGGCTGGCCCCGCCCGGCGGGCACGGCGGTGCCCTGCTGCTGCGCGCGGCCGGACGTGTCACCGGCCACGGGCCCGGCTGGCAGGGGCTGCTCCGGCTCGCGGGCGGCCCGGTCCGCCTGGACGACCTGGACCCGTACCGCGCCCCGCCCGGCGGCGCGGGCCGCTACGCGCTCCCCGCCGCGCCCCGGACCGCCGGCGGGCCCTGGGCCCGGCACTGGCGCGCCGCCCTGGCCCTGCTGCGCGCCGCCGACCCGGCGCGCGCCACGGAGGTGACGGCCCTGCTGCGCTGCCTGGTGCCGCTCGCCCCCGCCGGCCGGCCCGGGACCAAGGTCAGCGCGACCTACCGGGTGGCGCCCGGCGCCGTCCTCACCACCCCGCCGTCCTCCCCGTGGGAGCTCGCCGAGGTCCTCGTCCACGAGACCCAGCACGGCAAACTCGCCGTGCTCCACGACCTCGTCCCCCTGCACGCCCCGCCGCCGCACGGCCGGCCCGCCCTCCACCGGGTGGCCTGGCGCCCCGACCCCCGGCCCGTCGGCGGCGTCCTCCAGGGCGCCTACGCCCACCTCGCCCTCGCCGACCTCCGGGTCCGGGCGGCGCTGCTCCCGGGCCTGACGCCCACGGCCCGGCACGAGGCCCGTACCCGCCGTGATTCCTGCCTCCGACAGGTCGCGCGAGCCCTGAATATCCTGCTTGAATCGGCTGAACTGACTCCCGCAGGAGGGGAGTTCGTGATCGCCATGGAACGGCACCTCGCGGGGCTGACACGGCCCGGCGGACCCGACGTGACGATCGGCACAGCGTCACCTGTCGGTGACGTACGGTAATCTCGTGTCCAGGGTCGGCCCCGGCCGACGCGGCGCGGAACAGTGAGGGAGACCTGCGGATGGCCACGCAGCGGCAAGCGGCCGGCACCGGCGCGCAAGGGCGGGACGGCGAGCATTTCGTCGTCGTCTTCGCCGGGTTCCACCGGCCCTGGGCCACCTGGATCGCCCACCGGCTGGAGTCCCACGGACACCGGGTCACCCTCCACCGCTGGGACCCGCGCCGCGAGGTGCCCCTGGAGAGCTCCATCGACGACCTGCTGCTCGCCTCCGGCCGGATACTGCTGGTGCTCAGCGACTGGTTCTTCCAGCTCGGCCCGCGCCGCGAGGGCGAGTGGAGCGCCGCCCTGCGCGGCATCGTCGCCGCTCACGCCGAGCGCTTCGCCGCCGTCAACCTCACCAACCGCGCGCTGCTCCCGGCCACCGCCGTCCTGGAGCCCGTCGACCTGTGGAGCGTCGGCGCCCAGGAGGCAGAGCGCCGGCTCCTGACCCGGCTCGGCTTGCCCACCGGCGGCGCCCGCCGCCCCCTGCCCGCCGGCCCCGGCTCCCGCTACCCCAATGACCCCCCGGCCGTCTGGGGCGAGGTCCCCCGGCGCAACGTCCGCTTCACCGGCCGCGACGACCTCCTCAACGGCCTCCAGCAGCACCTGATGGACGCCGAGCAGGGCACCGCCGTCGTCACCCTCCTCGGCATGTCCGGCATCGGCAAGACCCAGATGGCCGCCGAGTACGCCCACCGCTTCAGCTCCGACTACGACGTCATCTGGTGGATCAACTCCGATACACGCGGCACCCTGCGCGAACGCCTCGGCGAACTCGCCCCCGAACTGGGCCTGATCAGCGGCTCCGAGCCCGGCGAGCGCATCCGCGCCCTCCACGAGGCGCTGCGCCGCGGCGACCCCTACGGCCGCTGGCTGCTGATCTTCGACGGCTGGGACGACATCGAGAGCGCCGAGGACATGCTGCCCGAGGGTCCCGGCCACGTCCTGATCACCTCCCGCAACCGCAGCTGGAGCGACAGCCGGACGACCCTGGTCGAGATCCCCGGCTTCGACCGCCACGAGAGCACCGGCTATCTGATGCGCCGCGCCCCCCGGCTCACCGCCGCGGAGGCTGACGAGATCGCCGCCGAACTCGCCGACATCCCCCTCGCGCTCGTCCAGGCCGCCGCCTGGCTCGGCGAGTCCGACATGGAAGTCGCCGACTACCTCCGCATGGTCCGCGACGGCGAACTCTCCGAACTGGCCGACCAGGGCGGCTTCGACGGCGTCCCCCGCTCCTCCCTCACCTCCTGGTCGATACTGATCAACCGCCTCCGCGAGGACCAGCCCCACGCCGTGGAGCTGCTCTCCCTGTGCGCCGCCTTCGCCCCCGGCCGCATCCCCATCGGCCTCGTCCGCCACCTGCCCGCCGCCGAGCTCCCTGAGGGCCTCGGCTGGCTCGCCACCGACCTCGCCGCCTGGACCCGCGCCCTCGACACCCTCGTCAACTACTCGGTCGTCACCCGCGACACCCGCTCCGCCCTCGCCGGCGAGGAACCGGGCCCCGAGCAGGAATCCGTGCACATGCACCGGATCGTCCACGACATCGTGGGCCGCCTCACCTCACCCGCGGACCGTGAGACCCACCGCCATGTCGTCCGCTCCATGCTCGCCGCGGCCGACCCCGGCAACCCCCAGGACTCCCGGCTCTGGCCCCGCTACGCCGAGCTCCTGCCCCACCTCGAACCCTCCGGCGCCCTCACGAGCCGGGACGCCCGGGTCCAGGAGACCGTCCTCAACCTGCTGCGCTACTGCTTCCGCAGCGGCGAGTTCCGCACCGGAACGGCCCTGGCCGAACAGGTCCGCGAGCACTGGTCGGAGTTCCACCCCCCGGAGCACCCCAGGATGGTCGAGCTCACCACCCAGCAGGGCAACATCCTCCGCGCCTACGGCCACTTCCGCCCCGCCTACGAACTCGACCGCACCCTGCTGGAACGCCTCCGCGCCACCCCCGGCCACGGGGGCACCCGGCTGATGACCGCCACCAGCTGTCTCGCCGCCGACCAGCGCTACCTCGGCCAGTACGACGAAGCCCTCCAGGCCCAGCGCGAGGTGCTGGAGACCGCCCTCGAACTCCTCGGCCCCGACGACTACCTGACCCTCCTCGCCCAGCACAACCTCGGCGTCGGACTGCGCCTCCTCGGCCGCTATACCGAGGCGTACGAGATCGACCTGGAGACCCTCCGCAAACGCGAGACCCTGCTGCGCGCCCGGCATGCCTCGACCCTCGTCTCCGCCATGGCCTGCGCCCGCGACCTGCGGCTGATGGGCCGCTACCGGGACGCGCTGGCCCGCCAGGAGCTCGGCATGCGCATCCACGTCCAGGTCCTCGGCCCCCAGCACCCCCAGACCCTGCGCGCCCGGCACAACCTGCTGCTGTGCGAGCGGCGCGCCGGCGGCCTGGCGGACATGGGCGGCGCCCTGGCCAGCCTCCTCGAACAGACCGAGCAGGTCCACGGCCGCCGCCACTACGCCACCATCGGCCTCATCGTCGACCACGGCAACTACGCCCGCGAACACGGCGACCTGGCGCAGGCCAAGGACCTCATCGCCGAGGGCGAGGCCGGCTTCCGTGAACTGCTGGGCCCCGCCCACCCCATCAGCACCGGCATGCTCTCCAACACGGGCCTGATCCTCCAGGCCGCCGGGGAGCGCTCCGAGGCCCTCACCATGTTCGAAGCCGCCCTCGCCGGGCTCACCGCCACCCTCGGCCCGGACCACCCCTGGGTCCTGGGCTGCGCCCTCAACGCGGCGGGCGGCCGCAATTTCACCGGGCGGATCGAGAGCGCCCTGGAGCTCAGCCGCGACACCCTGCGGCGGTCCCGGCACGCGCTGGGGGAGGACCACCCCTTCACCCTCTCCTGCGAAGTGGCCCTCGCCATGGATCTACGGGGGCTCCGGGAGCACGAGGAGGCGGGCAAGATCGAGGAGGACGCCCTCCAGCGGCTCACCCGCTCCCTGGGCGCCCAGCACCCCCACACCCTCGCCGCCCGCCAACGCATCCGCCCGTACTGGGACTTCGAGCCGTATCTGGGCTGAGCCCTGGTTTGTGCCCACCGGGCCGCACCGGAAAACGGCGGGGGCCCGCACCGCCGAAGCGGTGCGGGCCCCTTTCATGCCCGGAGGGCGAGAGGTCAGGCGTCGAAGACCTCGGCGATCAGCGCCGCCTGCTCGGCCTGGTGGCGCTTGGCCGAGCCGACCGCCGGGGACGAGGAGTGCGGACGGGAGATCCGGCGCAGTCGCTCGCGGGCCGGGACGTCGGCACCGACGGCCAGGTCCAGGTGGTCGATCAGGTTGAGCGCGATGAACGGCCACGCACCCTGGTTCGCCGGCTCCTCCTGCGCCCAGATGTACTTCTCGGCGTTCTTGAACTTGGCGATCTCGGCCTGGAGCTCCTCACCCGGCAGCGGGTAGAGGCGCTCGAGACGGATGATGGCGGTGTCCGTGAGACCGCGCTTCTGCCGCTCGGCCTCCAGGTCGTAGTAGACCTTGCCGGAGCAGAAGACGACCTTGCGGACGGCCTCGGCCTGGACGCTCTCGTCGCCGATCACCGGACGGAAGCGACCGCTGGTGAACTCCTCCACCTTCGACGCCGCGGCCTTCAGACGCAGCATCGACTTCGGGGTGAAGACGATGAGCGGCTTGTGGTGCGGGTTGTGGACCTGCCAGCGCAGCAGGTGGAAGTAGTTCGACGGCAGCGTCGGCATGGCGACCGTCATGTTGCTCTGCGCGCAGAGCTGGAGGAACCGCTCGACACGGGCCGAGGAGTGGTCCGGGCCCTGGCCCTCGTAGCCGTGCGGCAGCAGCAGGGTGACGCCGGAGGTCTGGCCCCACTTCTGCTCGGAGGAGGAGATGAACTCGTCGACGATGCTCTGGGCGCCGTTGACGAAGTCACCGAACTGGGCCTCCCACAGGACGAGCGCGTCCGGGCGGGCCAGCGAGTAGCCGTACTCGAAGCCCATCGCCGCGTACTCGCTGAGGAGCGAGTCGTAGACGTTGAAGCGGGCCTGGTCCTCGGAGAGGTAGAGCAGCGGGGTGTGGTCCTCGCCGGTCTCCCGGTCCACCAGCACCGCGTGGCGCTGGCCGAAGGTGCCGCGGCGGGAGTCCTGGCCGGCGAGCCGGACCGGGGTGCCCTCCATCAGCAGGGAGCCGAAGGCCAGGGTCTCGCCCATGCCCCAGTCGATGGTGCCGTCCTCGACGCTGGAGGCGCGGCGCTGGAGCTGCGGCATCAGACGCGGGTGCACCGTGACGCCGTCGGGGAGGTTGACCTGCGACTCGGCGATCCGCTTGACGACCTCCTGGGAGATCCCGGTGTCCACCGCGATCGGGAAGCCGTCCAGCGGGGCCGGGGCCGGGGCCTCGGCGGGCGCCGTGTCGGCCTCGCGGACCTCGACGAAGACCTTCTCCAGCTGACCCTGGTAGTCCTGGAGGGCCTGCTCGGCCTCTTCCAGGGTGATGTCGCCACGGCCGATCAGCGACTCGGTGTACAGCTTGCGCACCGAGCGCTTCTTGTCGATCAGGTCGTACATCAGCGGCTGGGTGAAGCCCGGGTTGTCGGACTCGTTGTGGCCGCGACGGCGGTAGCAGATCAGGTCGATGACGACGTCCTTGTTGAACGCCTGGCGGAACTCGAAGGCGAGCCGCGCGACGCGGACCACGGCCTCCGGGTCGTCACCGTTCACATGGAAGATCGGCGCCTCGATCATCCGGGCGACGTCGGTGCAGTACATCGACGAGCGCGAGGACTCCGGCGGCGCGGTGAAGCCGACCTGGTTGTTGATGACGATGTGCACGGTGCCGCCGGTGCGGTAGCCGCGCAGCTGCGACATGTTCAGGGTCTCGGCCACGACGCCCTGGCCCGCGAAGGCCGCGTCGCCGTGCAGCTGGATCGGCAGGACGGTGAAGTCCGTGCCGGCCTTGCCGATGATGTCCTGCTTGGCGCGGGCGATGCCCTCGACGACCGGGTCGACCGTCTCCAGGTGGGAGGGGTTGGCGGCCAGCGAGACGTTGATCTGCTCGCCGTCCAGGCCGGTGAAGACGCCCTGGGCACCCAGGTGGTACTTCACGTCGCCGGAGCCGTGCATCGACTTCGGGTCGAGGTTGCCCTCGAACTCGCGGAAGATCTGCGCGTAGGACTTGCCGACGATGTTGGCGAGGACGTTCAGCCGGCCACGGTGGGCCATGCCGATGACGGCCTCGTCCAGGCGGGCCTCGGCGGCCGCGTCCAGCACCGCGTCCAGCAGCGGGATGACGGACTCGCCGCCCTCCAGCGAGAAGCGCTTCTGGCCGACGTACTTCGTCTGCAGGAAGGTCTCGAAAGCCTCCGCCGCGTTCAGCCGGCGCAGGATGCGCAGCTGCTCCTCGCGCTCCGGCTTGTGGTGCGGGCGCTCGACGCGGTCCTGGATCCAGCGGCGCTGCTTCGGGTCCTGGATGTGCATGTACTCGATGCCGGTGGTGCGGCAGTACGAGTCGCGCAGCACGCCCAGGATGTCGCGCAGCTTCATCATCGACTTGGCGGCGAAACCGCCGACCGCGAACTCGCGCTCCAGGTCCCACAGGGTGAGGCCGTGCTCGGTGATGTCGAGGTCGGGGTGCTTGCGCTGGCGGTACTCCAGCGGGTCGGTGTCGGCCATGACGTGGCCGCGGACCCGGTAGGAGTGGATCAGCTCGAAGACCCGGGCGGCCTTGGTGACGTCGTCATCGTGCGAGGCGTCGATGTCCTTGAGCCAGCGGACCGGCTCGTAGGGGATCCGCAGCGCCTCGAAGATCTCGTCGTAGAAGTTGTTCTCGCCGAGCAGCAGCTGGTGCATGATCCGCAGGAACTCGCCGGAGGCGGCGCCCTGGATGACCCGGTGGTCGTACGTCGAGGTCAGGGTCATGACCTTGGAGATGCCCATCTTGTTCAGGGCGTCCTGCGAGGTGCCCTGGAACTCGGCGGGGTAGTCCATGGCGCCCACGCCGATGATGAGGCCCTGGCCGGGCATCAGGCGCGGCACGGAGTGCACGGTGCCGATGCCGCCGGGGTTGGTCAGCGACGCGGTGACCCCGGTGAAGTCGTCCATCGTCAGCTTGCCGACGCGGGCGCGCTTGACGATGTCCTCGTAGGCCTGCCAGAACTCGAAGAAGTTCAGGGTCTCGGCCTTCTTGATGGCCGCGACGACGAGCTGGCGGTCACCGTTCGGCTTGACCAGGTCGATGGCCAGACCGAGGTTGACGTGCTCGGGCTTGACGAGGGTCGGCTTGCCGTCCTTCTCCATGAAGGAGTGGTTCATCGACGGCATCAGCTTCAGCGCCTGCACCATGGCGTAGCCGATGAGGTGCGTGAAGGAGACCTTGCCACCGCGGGCGCGCTGGAGGTGGTTGTTGATGACGATGCGCTGGTCGAACAGCAGCTTCACCGGGACCGCGCGGACGGACGTGGCCGTCGGCAGCTCCAGGGAGGCGTTCATGTTCTTGGCGACCGCGGCGGACGGACCGCGCAGCGTCACGAACTCCGGACCGACGGCCGGCTCGGCCGCCTTGGCGGCAGCGGGCTTCGCCACGGCGGGCTTGGTAACCGCGGGCTTCGCCGCGGCAGCGGCGGCGGGCTTCGCGGCGGCCGGGGCCGCGGCGGGCGCGGCCGGCGCCTGGGCCGCAGGGGCAGCCGGAGCGGCCTGCGGGGCGGCGGCCGGAGCGGCCGGTGCTGCCGGAGGCGCGGCAGGGGTGGCGACCGGCGCGGCGGCGCTCGGGGCGCCCCCGGTCACTGCCTGCCCCGGCGGAGCCGGGGCAGTGCCCGGCTTGTAGTCGGCGAAGAAGTCCCACCAGGCTCGGTCGACCGAGTTCGGGTCCTGGAGGTACTGCTGGTAGATCTCGTCGACGAGCCACTCATTGGGACCGAACACATCGGCAGGGCTTTTGCCCTGCCCTGCTTGGTCGGTCGAGACGCTCGAGGTGTTGGGGGACTGTGGCGACACGGCGGCAACCGCCCTCTTCCGCTTCCTAAGGTGGTGGACAGCGGGAATAAAGGCTACGCCTGTCGGGACCCTTAATGCAGGCCACCCGGGCCAGTCGTCGCCTAAGTCACACTCGACGTCGGGTTTCAGGGCACGAAGAGCTGGGAAAACCCGAAGGTTCCGCTTGACCCCGGGCTCTCCTGGGTTCGCCGAATCCTGCCCTGCATCCGGTCGGATGTGTGCTCCCACCACCGACCCTACGTCAACTCGGCTCACGAGGACCTCCCGGAAGCGTGACCTTGATGCGGCACCCACGCGGGGACTCGGCCACCCCGATGCTCCCGCCGTGGAGGTCGACCGCCCAGCGCGCGATGGCCAGGCCCAGGCCCGTACCGCCGTCGGTGCCCGGCCCCTGCGAGGCGCCGGTGCCCCGGTTGAAGCGCTCGAAGACGCGGTGCCGCTCGGCCTCGGGGATGCCCGGCCCCTCGTCCACCACCTCCAGGGCCAGCGACTGGGCCCCCTCGCCCCGGCGGGCACGGACGGTGACGCGGCCGTGCGGGGGAGAGTGCTTGACGGCGTTGTCCACCAGATTGGCCACCACCTGGTGCAGCCGTTCGGCGTCCGCGTGCGCCGTGAGCTCCGGGGGAGAGACGTCCAGGTGCAGATGGACGTCCTTGCGGGCGCGCGGCGAGGAGCCGCTGCCGCAGGCCATGCTCGCCTCCTTGAGCACCCCCGCCAGATAGGGCCAGACCTCGAAGCGCCGGGCGTGCAGCGGCACCACCCCGTTGTCCAGCCGGGACAGGTCCAGCAGCTGCTCCACCAGCCGGCCCAGCCGCTCGGTCTGCCGCAGCGCGGTGCGCATCGTCTCGGGGTCGGGGGCCGAGACCCCGTCCACCACGTTCTCCAGCACGGCCCGCAGCCCCGCGATGGGGGTGCGCAGCTCGTGCGAGACATTGGCGACGAGCTCCTTGCGGTGGGTGTCCACCGCCTCCAGGTCGGCCGCCATCCGGTTGAAGGCCTCGGCCAGATCCCCGAACTCGTCCCGTCGCCCGGCCCGCACCCGGCGGGTGTAGTCACCCTGTGCCATCGACCGGGTGACCTCGGTCATCTCGTCCAGCGGCGCGGTCAGGCCGTGCGCCACGAACTGGGTGATCAGCAGGGAGGCGATGATCGAGAAGACGGTGATCACCCGGAGCTCGGTCGCCGAGTGGATGGCGACGAACACCAGGAACGTGGTGATCACCACCGAGCCGATCACCAGCGCGCCGAGTGCCGCCTTGACCGACCGGTAGGGGTCCAGGGGGCGCAGCGCCTCCCAGAGCCTGCTCCACAGACCCTGCGGCGGCCGGCGCTCACCGGACACCGGGATCACCGTAAAGAGTCATGCCACCCGCCCCGGGCCATGTGCGCCGTCATGCCGCCGGGGTCTCCAGCGCGTAGCCGACCCCGTGCACCGTACGGATCCGCTCCGCCCCGATCTTGCGGCGCAGCGCCTTGATGTGGCTGTCCACGGTCCGGGTGCCGGACGCGTCCGCCCAGTCCCACACCTCCGCGAGCAGCTGCTCACGGGAGAGGACCGCGCGGGGGGTGTTGGCCAGGCAGACGAGCAGGTCGAACTCGGTCGGCGTCAGATGGACGTCCCCGCCGCGCACCCGCACCCGGCGCTGCGCGTGGTCGATCTCCAGCTCGCCCAGCCGCAGGATGCCGCTGCGCGGGGTGTGCGCGGCCAGCGTGGCCCGCTCCACCCGGCGCAGCAGCACGTGCACCCGGGCGGCGAGCTCGCGCATCGAGAACGGCTTGGTCATGTAGTCGTCCGCCCCGACGCCCAGGCCGACCAGCATGTCGGTCTCGTCGTCGCGCGCGGTCAGCATGAGGACGGGCACGGGCCGCTGCGCCTGCACCCGGCGGCAGACCTCCAGGCCGTCGAAACCGGGCAGCATCACGTCCAGGACCAGCAGATCCGGCTGCCATGCCTCGGCGGTGTCGACGGCGGCGGGTCCGTCGCCCGCGGTGCGTACCTGAAAGCCCTCGGCCCGCAGCCGGGCCGCGATGGCATCGGTGATCGTCCGGTCGTCCTCGACGATCAGCACCCGGCGCTGCGCTCCGGTCGACGCCACGACGCCGCTCGGGCCGATGTGTGTGTGCTCCATGCGCCCCGCCCCTAAGCGTGTTCCCGTAGCGAAGTGACTACGGGTCCTGCACCTGTGCAAGGCAGGGTACGGGCACCCGGCGGGACTCGGCTACGCGGCACGGATGCCGAGGTGAACGACGTCCGGGACGCCTCGGGCAACGGTGATCTCTTCCGTCGTTACCCCGGCGAACCCGGCATTACGGAGGGCCTGTTCGAACGCCGCGGAGGGCTGCGCGGACCACACGGCGAGCACCCCTCCGGGCGTCAGCCGGTCCCGGCACGCGGCGAGTCCGGTGGGGGAGTAGAGGCTGCCGTTGTCCTCCGTGACGGTCCAGTCGGGGCCGTTGTCGATGTCCAGGCAGAGCGCGTCGAAACCGCGCCCCGGCGCCCGGAGATACGTCACGAGGTCGGCGTGGACGATCTCGGCGCGGGGGTCGGCGAGCGCCGCCGCCGAGTACGCGCCCAGCGGGCCGGAGCGGTGCCAGTCCACGACGGCCGCCTCCCGTTCGACGACGGCGATCCGCCCCCAGCGGGGCTCCTCGACGGCCCGGGCGAGCGAGAAGCCCACACCGAGGCCACCGATCAGGACGGCCGGTTCCTTCCGGTCCGCGGGGAGGGCGGCCAGGGCCGCGTCGACGAGCAGCCGCTCGGAGCGCCCGTCCGAGGTGTCCATCAGGAAACAGCCGTTGGCGATGATCTCGAAGTGCTCGCCCCGCCGTCTGAGCACGACCTCCCCGTGGGGGCCGTCGCGGCGGTCGAGGACGGTGGCGGTGGAGTCGCTGTGCTTCATGTGTTGCATGTGCTGCTGCCTCCTGTTGACCGTTCGGTGACTGTCGACGCATCGGCCGACGCCGCTGCGCATCAAGAGGTTGACAAAGGTGACGGGAGTCACGACCAGAGGTTGATCCGGCGCCCGATCGTGGACCTTAATGTTCAAGGAGGCCCGGAGAAATGCGCAGAAAGGGGCTGGCCGAGTGACTGCGGTTGACGCCGACGGCAACGCCCCCGGGGCGGCCGCCGCCCCCGGCCGCCTCCGTACGGCGCTCCGCCGCCTCGGCCGGCTGCTGCCCACGCCCACCGGCACACCCTTCACCTTCTGCTACGGCCTGATCCTGCTGGGCACGGCCGTCTACGCCGACTTCGGCGACCAGGCCACCGTCAACCAACTGCTGCGCGACTCCAGCACGGACGCCGCCCACCTGACCGAACAGCCGCTGGTCGTCCTGGTCGCCAGCGCCCTGTGGGTGGCCGGCGGGCTCTACTCCGCCTACGGCGTGGCCTTCGCGCTCGTCCTCACCGCGCTGGAGCGGCGCGTGGGCGGCGCCCGGACGGCCGGGGTCTTCCTCGTCGGGCACGTCCTCGCCACGCTCGCCACGGAACTCCCGGTGGCCGGCGCCGTCGCGGCCGGGCAGCTGCCGGAGTCCTCGCTGCACCGGCTCGACTACGGCATCAGCTTCGGCCTCATGGCCTGCATCGGCGCGCTCTCCGGGCTGGTGTCGCGCCCGGCGCGGTGGACCATGCTGGGCGTGGCGGGCGCCATGTGCGCCCAGGACCTCATCGAGCTGATCGATCCGCTGGCCAGCGCCGGGCACCCCATCGCGCTGCTCACGGGAATCGCCTGCCGGTCGCTGATCCGCGACGGGCTGCCGGGCCCGCGCCGCCCGCGCCGCCCGCGCGAGCGGGCGGAGGCGGACGCGGTGCCGCCCGCCCAGGCGGCCGTCGACGCCGAAGCGTTCCACGGACGCCTCGCCGGCACCGTCGTCCCGGCGCCCTCGCGGCCGTGTGCCGAGGGCGACGATCCGCGCCCCACGGCGGACACCGCCCTCCACGGCCGCTGAGCGCCGGGCCCCGCCGGGCCCTAATTCACTCCGACGGGCTACACCCGACTTCGGCGTACCTTCCGCCACCCGTCCCCGGGGCGATCGCTCACGGCGAACACGCTGCCACCGTGCGCCTGGGAACAATCACCGTTCCCCGTGCATTGAGTCGGCATAGCTCAACTTGCCTGCCGAAGGGGAGATCATGGCTTCGATGTCCGCACCGCTCACCCTGCCCGTGCTGCCGCTCGACGACGAGGTGGTGCTGCCCGGCATGGTGGTGCCGCTCGACCTGTCGGACGCGGAGGTCCGGGCCGCCGTCGAGGCCGCCCAGGCCGCGGCGAAGGACACCGGCGCCAAGCCGCGCGTGCTGCTCGTACCGCGCGTCGACGGCACGTACGCGGGAGTCGGCACCCTGGGCACGGTCGAGCAGGTGGGCCGGCTGTCGGACGGCGACCCCGGCGCGCTCATCCGCGGCGACCGCCGCGTGCGCATCGGCGCGGGCACGACCGGCCCCGGCGCCGCCCTGTGGGTCGAGGGCACCTCGATGGAGGAGCTCACTCCCGACCCCATCCCGGGCTCGGTCGCCGAGCTGATGAAGGAGTACAAGGCCCTCGCCACCAGCTGGCTGCGCAAGCGCGGCGCCTGGCAGGTCGTCGACCGCGTCCAGCAGATCGAGGACCCCGGCCTGCTCGCCGACAACTCCGGCTACTCGCCCTTCCTCACCGTCGCCCAGCGCGTCGAGCTGCTGGAGACCACCGACCCGGTGGCCCGGCTGAAGCTCGCCGTGAAGTGGCTCGGCGACCACCTCGCCGAGCAGGACGTGGCCGAGTCCATCGCCAAGGACGTCCAGGAAGGCGTCGACAAGCAGCAGCGCGAGTTCCTGCTCCGCCGCCAGCTGGAGGCCGTCCGCAAGGAGCTCTCCGAGCTCAACGGCGACCCGGAGAACGAGTCCGAGGACTACCGCGCCCGCGTCGAGGCCGCCGACCTGCCCGAGAAGGTCCGCGAAGCGGCCCTCAAGGAGGTCGCCAAGCTGGAGCGCGCCTCCGACCAGAGCCCCGAGGGCGGCTGGATCCGCACCTGGCTCGACACGGTCCTGGAGATGCCGTGGAACGAGCGCACCGAGGACGCCTACGACATCCCCGGCGCCAAGGCCGTGCTCGACGCCGACCACGCGGGCCTGGAGGACGTCAAGGAACGGATCACCGAGTACCTGGCGGTGCGCAAACGACGCGCCGACCGGGGGCTGGGCGTGGTCGGCGGGCGGCGCGGGGGCGCGGTGCTCGCGCTCGTCGGCCCGCCCGGTGTCGGCAAAGGCTAACACAGTTGGGTGGACCCGCTCTGACCTGCGAAAACGTGGCTATGGGCGTAGCGTTACCCGAATCGGCCCTTCCTCGGCCGTCCACTCCTCGCCCCGCTCCACAGCGGCAGCCCCCTCGCTGATCATCTGCATATGCAGGGGTGTCGCAACGTGCAATATCACGTGAGCGCGGGTCATGGTTTCTTCGCCCTGAAAGACGTTCAGCAAAACGTCAGTGATCAATTCCGATGCCGATTGAGCGTCCGGTCGCTCCTCGCTTCCGGCTACGTCCTCGGCGTCGATTTCCCAGGCAACAAGCATGCGGGAACCATAAGGCCAGCACGGGCAGCCACAGGCCCCGCCCATGCGCCACGGGGGCAGCGCACAGACGGGGCCACAGCGACACCCTCACCGCTTCCCGAGGGGAAGTGGCACCCCGCGTACGAGGGCGGATCGGGGCGAGAGCCTGAGCACGTCAGCTCAGACGGGACACGGCCTGTCCCTACCCTGGGCTTGTCCGATCGGGAGTGCCGCTGTCCGGTCGGCCGGGCCATCGGCGTAGCCCAACCAGCCGGGTCTGTCCTCCCACCCCTACCGCCCCGCGCCGCCGCGATCACGGGAAGGGTGGGAAACCTAGAGGGGCAGTGTGAGCACCAGGCCCACGAGCGCCCAGGTCAGGAACTGAGCGAGGCCGGACAGAACGGCCAGCGCCAGGACGCACCCGCGCCTCACCCCTCGGCCGCCTCGGGGTAGACCTTGCGCGGCACCTCGTGGGCCCGGTGCGGAGGGATGTAGACCACCCCTGAACGTCGGTCTATCGCTCCGCCGTACTGAGTCCACCAGCCCTCGGGAGAGTCGGCGTAAGGGCCGTCAGGATCCTGCGTGAGGTCCACCAGCTCTACCAGCTCCGGGGCGGGTAACGGGCGCACAGGGGGCCTGCGGAGCCTCGCAGGGGCTGTCATTGGGTCGCGCGTTCGCGTCGGGCGAGACGGCCCGCCAAGACCGATCCCGGCGGGGGCGTGATGACCGTGGGGCACCGGGAGATTTCCAAGAAGAACCGGTGTTCCGTGGCGTCGGCGTGGGCCTTCTGCTGCTTGTCGGCTTCGCCCTTGTCGTCCAGGACGCTGAATGACCACCCGCACGGCTCCGCGTCCTCGTCCCGGTCATCGTCGGCTCCGTTCAGGGTGTCCCGACAGATGACCGTGTACTCAGCGGACGCCTTCGGATCCGGCGTCGTCGTCCAGTCGGCGAACTTGAACGTCTGTCGTCTCACTTGGTGCCCCCAGCCTCGGGGCAAGCGATGTGCGTGTAGGTCACCAGAGGGCCACGGGATGCCCTGTCGTCGTCCCTGCGTCGGCACGGCTCAAGCGCACCGATCGGCCTTCTGCACTTGAGACACTTCTGGCCGGGCGGGGCGTACGTCACGTAGTCCCATTGCTCTGCGCCGGTGTCCGGCATCCTCGTGCGACTGCCCATCTCGCCGTCCCCTCACGTGGTCCGAGAAGGGACCACGCTAGGAACGGTGGCCTCTCAACTCACAGCGGATTGCACGCGATTGCGCGCCGATTACACGAGGGAGTCGCGGGCCCTGGCGAGCAATGCACGGGCCCTGTCCCCGTAGACCGCCATGTCGGCCAGCGTGGCGAATGTGTCGGCGTACATCGCTACCTCGCTGGGCTGCGTCAGCGTGAGGTGCCCGGACACAAGCTCAACGTTCACTTGCGCCTTGTCGAAGATCCAAAACCCTTCGACTGGCATGCGTGCCCGTCCAAGGCGGACGGGGATCACGCCAACACTGACGTTGGGCAGTGCGCCGACCGTGAGCAAGTGATCAAGTTGTTCCGCCTGCGTCTCGGCGTCACCGAGCCCGTTTCCCAAAACACCCTCTTCGACAAGGAACGCGAACCGCCGTTGCCCCTCGTAGAGCACGCGCTGACGCTCCATGCGGACGGCCACGGCGTCGGCCACGTCGTCGACCGTGACCCGTCTCCGCTGGACAGCGCGCAACACATCCTCGGTGTACCTGGGGGTCTGGAGCAGGCCGGGCACGAACCACGAGGAGTAGGCGCGGAACCGGCGGGTTCGCTCGAACAGGGGTAGAACGGCCTCCTGCGCCCGTCGCAGCCCCGCGCGCTCCATGCGACGCCATTCCACCCACATGCCTTCAACAGCCCGCAGCGAGGCAATCAGGTCCTCTGCCTGGCCCTCCGCGCCACATGCCCGGCACCAGGCCCGAATGTCGTCCGCGCTGGGCTGCGTCTTGGCTGTCGAGATCCGAGACACCTTGGACGGGTGCCAGCCGCAACGCGCGGCGAGATCCTTGCCGTCAAGCCCGGCGTCCTTGACCATCTCCCGAAGGCGGTCGGCAAGGATCTGCCGGGCTTGCTGGACGCTAGATGATGCTGATTGGGGCATGGCTCAGTAGACCGGCTTGTACTCCTCGTGAGGCGTAGCCCGCTGCCACACCAACTCGAAGGCTGTGGAGACTAGTTGAACGACTTCGGGCTCTGTTCGCCACTCTCGGTCAACGACTTCCCCGACGCCAGAGAAGTACGTGAACAGCACCGACTCGCCGTCGAACATCCATAGGTCAGTACCCGGTAGCGGGATGTCGGCGGCTCGGCGTCGTGGCAACCAGCGGACAAGCTCCCCCGCTGCGACGTTGGCGAACGTCAGGTCGTGCTCGTACCTGATGTAGTCCGTGACCGGCTCGGAGACGATGCGGGCCCGCCGCATGACAACTCCGCGCGCCGTCGTCTTCTGCACTAGTTCATGCCACGTACCCCACCAGTCCGGCAGCTTGGCCGGGTCGCCGTGGTACCGATGGCCAGCGCGCCAGCGGGCAAACTCCGGATCACCCGGGGTGTAGCTGTCGCGCATCTCCAGGTGCACGGCGGAGCGCTGTGCCTTGGAGATCCCTTCACGTACGGGGTACTTCACCGTTGCTGTCCTCCGGTCGCGGGATGTACTTCAGCATCACAGCGGGGAGCCGAATGATCGTCTCGTGATTCGGGACATCTGTGCTGTGCCCGGGGATGGAGCCGATCTCCTGGCACGCCTTCACCTCGTCCTCAGTGGCCTTGTATGACTGGATCAGCAGATCCCCGCTGTCCTCGTCTAGCCAGATCGTCGGCGAGTCGTCCACGGGCGTGTTCGGGATGATCCCAAGGAACCGCAGCTTCATGTCTGCACTCTCCCTCTGTCGATCGGATTGCGGCCGATTGCAAGACCCTCACTCGCTCGGGCGCGTCCGTCAAGACCGCCTGGCCACGGGGCACTTGACCCCACAGCGAAGCCCCCGCAACCCTCCCAGCGAGGGAGCGGTCCCGGGGGCTGGTCGTTGAATCGAAGGTGCCGCAAACCCTTGGGGCGACAGGGCGAGTGGCACCCTGGACCCCGCAGCCGGCGAAAGTCTGACCTTTTGATCAAAGGCAGCCCATGCTTCGGCGACTCCAAAACCCGTACCCGGGTCGGCCTGCTATACGCATGCGGTCCGGAAAGGCGTCAAAAGGGGGTCACCCCCCACCCCTCACCTTGGATTCTATGGCTCAATTGGGAGCGTCGTCACTTGGAACGGCTGGCTTTCTGCTCCGCCTTCCACCGCTGGTACTCATCCCAAGTCATCGTCGTCACCATGCGGCACGCTTCCGGCCGCACGCCTCGCAAAGGGCATCCGGGATTCAACTCCTGAACTCCGCAGTAGCGGCAATGCACATCACACTCACCGGCCATTAGAGTTCGCGAGACTTCCGGACGATACGGGCAACGATCCCGCCGTCTCCCGTATCGGTCGGGTCAAGGCCACCCGTACCGATTCCGGCACTTCCCGCCGATGCGTATTTAGCCAGCGTCGCAGCTTCCGCCGCTAGCTCCTCGGCAGACTCGCCCCGGAGGAACGAGACCAGCTCATCCGGCAGGCCATTGCGGCGGGCCGCTCGCTCCCGTTCTAAGGCCACCTCGGCCGCCTTAGCCCGGGATTCAGCCTCGGCCAGCGCAGTACGCATTTCCTCGGTCTCCGCGCGGGAAGCCTCAAGCTCCGCCGTGAGCCCAGAAAGACCCTCAGCGCCCGCATCCGGGGTGACCTCAACCTCGGGGGTCGATTCCACCTCCGTAGCCTCAGTAGGGCTTACAGCGGCTCCCTGCGGCGTCTCAGGCGTGTTCTCGACCTCAGCCACAATCACCACTCCTTACGGTGCCGGAACGAACTTGAGACCAACCGCCCGCTGAGAATCCAGAACGGTCGCCCCCACGAATGCCTCAACGATGCTGCGTTCCTGTCGGGTCTCGCCCTCGAAAGCAACAAACCAAGTCATCGCGTAGCCCTGGCCGTTTTCATCGGTCGCGGATGCGCCATTGACGGAATACGGCTTGGCCGGTGCCTTGATTGCTGCGGCGAAAGCCTCCGTGGTCATGGCAACAGCGCCATCCTTGATGAAGGGCGACATGTAGACGTCGAAACCGTGCAGGCGGCCCACGATCGCATCACGCAGCGCAGACGGAGAACCGGCCGAATCGACCTGCGAAAGGTTCGGGTCCATTAGGAGAGCACGCTTAACGTTCGGACTCACTACCAGGACACGAGACTTGGCGCCAACCTTGCGCGTATCGAGAATCTCGCCCGCCTTGGTAATCGCATCACGAGGGTTAGCCGGATCAATCGTCAGCGTGGCAGCGTCAATAATCGGCTGCATTACGTTGGAAATTTCATCCTCGATCATCTCGGCAACTCCGGCCACCTGGGGCATTAGAACCTGTGCGGCGAAGCTCTCAACATTGAGCGTCATGTCCTTAGCCGTCAGCTCAATACCACTCATCGCGTGAGTGTTGAGCTTGACAGGTACGGCCTGCTCGTTGAGAGGGCTCGTGACCGCAGCGGTGGAGCCGGTAAACGGCTTAGCGGCAATTACCCGGGGAACACGCACCCGGACAGTGTCTCCCCGGCCACCGGTGAACTCGGCCTCAGCGTCACGGAAAACCAGACGCCCTAGGACTAGTTCAGCCTTAAGTAGCGAGGCCGCATGCTTAGCGACTGCATCGCTAACAGCAAAGATGTTGGCCATGGTCAGAACTCCTTAGATGGGATTAGATTCGGCCGGTCGGCCATTTCGCTGAGTGGTCACATAATTGAGCGCCCTTATGAGAGACCGCACAGATTCGCGCACTTCTTCGGTGGTGACTGCGTCATCACAAAGAAGCTCGGTAGCAAATGCGCGGTGCGCGTCGAGAGCTTCACATGGGTCCTCCATGGCGCCGGAGGTATAGCGGGTGAAGACACAAAGGGCATCGCCCTTGAGAACGGAAAGCATCTGGAATCCAAACAGATAAACAAAAAGGCCCCCTCGCGCGCCGGGTCTCTGCATAGACCACAGCGGGCAAGGGGGCCCACCAGCGAGGAATGCGCCGCTGTATGCGCGCGTGACTCGACTCGCCGACGAATTAGGGGGATTACGGATGCAGCCGCAAGGGGCGTTTGCAACTCACCCCGTAACGCTCCGGGGAGGTCAGCGCGAAACCCTGGGACGCCAGGACAACGAATCACGCGCGTGCGCCTCTACCTACTACGAGCGAGTTTGTAAACCGCAAACGCAGACGGAACGGACATTCATGACACTGTCGTTACCTATTCGTTGCAGAGAAGAAAAGGTCGTCTATTTCAGCGAAAGGGGATCAGCACGGCCCGGCGGAATTGACATGGCTCTAGACCCTCTCCTACCTGGGGTTATGTTGTGAGTGTCGATTCTGAATAGAAAGTTGGGTCCCTATAAGAGTTTCTATAGGGGGGCCAAAAGTGACCATCAGAAACAGCACTCGGCACACCTACTCCGCTGGGAGGCTGGGAAGTCGCTTCGGAGCCTCCTGGATTTCTGTGGGAATAGCGAAGGGCCCCGCTCCCTGTGAATCCAGGAACGGGGCCCTTGCTCGCTGTCGTGCCTACGCGGCCATGCCCTCGGCGTCTTCGTCCTCCTCGGCGGGAGGCTCGGCCCATGTGATCTCTACCCGAGGGCCGATGATGGCTTTCTTGCCGGGGGCCGACCCGATGACGTTGGACTTGCGGACCGTGATGCGGTCGATGAACAGCCGGATCAATTCGCGCCGGTCGTCAATGCTGGCCCTGTGCCACCATGTCCCCTTGCCGATCGGGTCTCCGTCCCAACCGTCGTCCCGCGCGGTCCATTCAGCGATAGGCAGCACGGGCGTTGCACTGTCGTCCAATTCGGCTAGCCGCTCCTCGGTGGCCTCCAGCCGCATGGACGCTTCCGCCTCGGCGTTGAGGAATGCGCGCCGCCCGATCTTGCCTGAGTAGCCACCGGCCTTGCGATCCTCGTATAGCTCCTCAAGGGCCCGTACGGCGTCCGCCCTCTCGGCGAGCAATTCGGAGCGCTCACCGGCCCGTTCGGGGGCCTCGTGAAGCACACCCCACCGGCGGGCAGCCTCGGCCAAGATGTCACCTGTCTCGGGGTCGTCTTCGGCCGTCATGATGAGGGCGAACACCTGACGCGTTACGTAGTCGTCGAGACCAATCATGTTGATCGTAACCGTGCCCTCATGCTGCCCCGGCTTGATCTTGTTGCCGCGCTTGCAGTGGTACGACGACTTGGAAGGGTTGGCCAACTTGCGATGACCAACCATCACGTTGGCGCACTCGCACCAAAGGCGGTCCATTGCTGAGAGCAGCGCTTGTTCAGTGCTGCGAGTCTGGCCCTTTCCTCGGCCGGTGGCGTCTAGGCCGGGCTGAAGTTTCCACCATTGAGCGGGCGGGATGATTGCTCCGCACTCAAGTTCAATCGGTCGCATAGTCACAGGGTCGCGCTTGATTCTGTAGCCGGTCACCTTGCCCGAATCGTTCTTGATCGGGTCCCGGTCGAATCCGGCAATCAGCGGGTCACGCAACATGCGCTTGAGGGCCGCAGGGTCCCATTCGCTGTCGGCCGTCTTCTTGCCCACGATTTGGCCGCGCGTCGGAACCTTGGACTCACGGAATCCAACGCAGATGCCGTTAAGCGAACCGGGCCTGTTCCCCTCTCCTCGGCGGTTCTGCGTGGCCCCGCCCATGTCGGCCTCAAACAGGTTGGCCGCTTGGCGCAGTACGTCACCCTCGGTCTTGAAAGGGCCGGAAAGTTTGGTGCGTGCATGGCGGAGCTTCTGAATAACGATGATCTCTTTGGGGCTGTCCGGGTTGGGGACCTCAACCGGGTACAGCTCGAAACCGTAGGGGGGCTTGCCCATGAACCCGCCGAGACGCTTAGCCATTTTGTGCGCGCCCTGAACGGCTCGGCTCTTGTTCTTGCTCTCGTTGTGGGCAGCGTCAAGGCGCATCATGAGGTGGATCAAGTCCATAAGGTTTCCCTTACGGAACGTCCCCTCCGAGGTGGACACGATGACTACGCCGAGATTCAGCAACTCCGAGACAATCGGGATTGCGTCCATGACTTCAAGGCGAGAGAACCGGCTCACATAGTCAACGATGATCATGTTGACTTGACCCCTGCGGCACGCGGTTAGCAGTCGCTCGAATTCTGGCCGTTCCTTATCGGACCGGAATGCGGAGGTGCCGAGTGCCTCGGAGAAATGACCGACCCATACAATGTCCTCGCCAGCACGGGCCCGGCGTTCTGCTTCGGCCCGGTTGTTGGCCCGCTGAACAGCGGGGGATGTGGCGCTCTGGTTCTTCCGGGCCTCGGACTGCCTGTCATAACCTGCCGCGTGGTACGCCATGCCGGTCACTCGCTCCATGGTCATGAGGGGAAGTTAGCTCCCCCAACTGGGTTTAGGCAAGACCTCGCTGGGCGAGTCCGTCGCCCGGGCCATGGGCCGGAAGTTCGTCCGCGTCGCCCTCGGCGGCGTCCGCGACGAGGCCGAGGTCCGCGGCCACCGGCGGACGTACGTGGGCGCGCTGCCCGGCCGGATCGTCCGGGCAATCAAGGAGGCCGGCTCCATGAACCCGGTCGTCCTCCTCGACGAGATCGACAAGGTCGGCTCCGACTTCCGCGGCGACCCGGCCGCAGCCCTCCTGGAGGTCCTCGACCCCGCCCAGAACCACACCTTCCGCGACCACTACCTGGAGGTCGAGCTCGACCTCTCCGACGTCGTCTTCCTGGCCACGGCCAACGTCCTCGAAGCCATCCCCGAGGCGCTCCTGGACCGGATGGAGCTGGTCCGCCTCGACGGCTACACCGAGGACGAGAAGGTCGTCATAGCCCGCGACCACCTGCTCCGCCGCCAGCTGGAGCGCGCCGGCCTGGAGCCCGACGAGGTCGTGCTGGAGGACGACGCCCTGCGCAGGCTCGCCGGCGAGTACACCCGCGAGGCGGGCGTACGGAACCTGGAGCGCGCCATCGCCCGGCTGCTCCGCAAGGTCGCGGCCCAGCACGAACTGGGCGAGCAGGAGCTGCCCTTCACCATCGGCGCCGAGCAGCTGCGCCCGCTGATCGGACGCCCGCACCACACGCCCGAGTCCGCCCAGGACCCGGCCGAGCGGCGCACGGCCGTCCCCGGCGTGGCCACGGGCCTCGCGGTCACCGGCGCGGGCGGCGACGTGTTGTTCGTCGAGGCGTCCCTGGCCGACCCGGAGAGCGGCGGCGCGGGCCTGACGCTCACCGGCCAGCTGGGCGACGTGATGAAGGAGTCGGCGCGGATCGCGCTCTCCTTCCTCCGCTCCCACGGCGCCGAGCTGGAGCTCCCCGTCGGCGACTTCAAGGAACGCGGCGTCCATCTGCACGTCCCCGCGGGCGCGGTGCCCAAGGACGGCCCGAGCGCGGGCGTCACGATGACGACGGCGCTGGCCTCCCTGCTCTCCGGCCGCCAGGTCCGCCCGGACGTGGCGATGACGGGCGAGGTGTCGTTGACCGGCCGCGTCCTGCCCATCGGCGGGGTGAAGCAGAAGCTGCTGGCCACGCACCGGGCGGGGATCACCACGGTGATCATCCCCAAGCGGAACGAGCCGGACCTGGACGATGTGCCGGCCGAGGTGCTGGACAAGCTGGAGGTCCACGCCGTCTCGGACGTCCGCCAGGTCCTGGATCTGGCGCTGACGCCGGCGACGACGGTCTCCGGTGAGCGGGTGCCGCTGGCGGCGTGAGTGGCGGAGGCCCCCGTCCGGGGGCCTCCCTCATCTCAGGGGCGGTGGGTGACCGCCCGGTCGAGGAGGGCGTGGAGGGTGACCTTCTCGTCGTGGGTGAGGGCTCGCAGGGGGGAGTCCTCGGAGAGGACGGCGATGAGGCGCTCGCGCACCGCCGTGCCCTCGGCCGTCAGGATCAACTGCTTGGCGCGGCGGTCCGTGGGGTGGGGGTGACGCTCCAGGAGCCCCAGGCACTCCAGCTTGTCGATGACGAAGGTCGCGTTGGACGGCTCGCAGCTCATCCGGTCGGCGAGCTCCCGCATCGTCATCGGGCCGTTGAGCTCGCGCAGGGCCGTGGCCTGTGGCGCGGTGAGGCCGAGGCGGGTCGCGGCCACGCGCACGTGGTCGGAGATCTGGCGGGCGAGGCCGTTCACCAGGCCGCAGAGCTGTCGCTCGGCGAGGGTCTGCGGTTCTGGGCTGCTCATGGAGCCATCTTAGGCCCACTGCATCAAGTGGACATCTTTATAGCTTGAATCATTCAAGCTGGAAGATTATCGTGGACGCATGACGACCAACTCCCAGAGCAGTCCGGGCGATCGACTGCTCCGCCCGTCGGGGATCCGCAGCCTCCAGCTCGGTGACATCAAGGTCACGTACGTCCCGGACGGCGTGGTCCAGCTCTCGCCGAGCGCCTGGCTGCCGACCAGTACGGAGGAGGACTGGGCCGCCTACTCCGCATATCTGGACGACTCCGGCTATTTCGTGGCGGGCATGGGTGGTCTCCTGGTGGAGCACGGCGACCGCGCCCTGCTGATCGACGCGGGCTTCGGACCTCAGTCGCACCCGGCCGGCGAGGGCGGCCCCATCGGGGCGATCTCCGGCGGCGGTCTGCTCGATAGCCTCGCCGAGATCGGCCGGGCCCCCGCCGACATAGAAGCCGTGGCCGTCACCCACCTCCATATCGACCACATCGGCTGGCTCTGGCAGTCGGCCCCGGGCGCCGAGCAGCTCCCGTTCGCCCACGCCGACCACCTCGTGAGCGAGGAGGAGTGGACGCATCGCGATCTCCTGGAGGAGCACGGCATCTCCAAGGAGATGACCGCGATCCTGGAACCCCGGATCCGCACCGTCGCCGACGGCGAGGAGATCTTCCCCGGCGTGCGCGTCGCGCTCTCGCAGGGCCACACGGCGGGCCACGCCTCGTACGTCATCACCGGCGGCGGCCGCCGACTGATCGCCTTCGGCGACGCCATGCACACACCGGTCCAGGTCAGCCACCCGGAATGGTCCGCCATCGTCGACCACGACGCGGAGCGCTCGGCGGCCTACCGCCGCCGGCTGGTCGAGGAACTGTCCGCGCCCGGCACGATCGGCTTCGGCATCCACTTCGCCGACGTGGCGTTCGGCCGCACCCACCAGAACGGCGCCGGCACCCCGGCGCTCTGGGAGCCGGTCGACGAGTGAGCCCACCGCCGGTGGTCCCCCGACGGGGGTGGGGGACCACGCGGGTGGTGGTCGGTACGCCTGAAGTCCGTGCCGGGACAAGGTGGGACATGAGGCCTGTCAGTAGGCGGCGCGGAGCGCCGTTCCTTTGAACCGTCGGCGCAACCGGAAGCGGTTCGCGATCGCCGTCGCGGCTGAGCGGTCCGCACCGGGGCGGGGCTTCTCGGACGGCGTCACCGTTTCCGGGAGCCCCGGCTGCCATACGCCCCGGTAGTCCGTAAAACGCCGCGTCCCGCAGGCTGTACAGCGCTGCTCACCGCTGGCGGAGGCCCACCCTCCGTCGTGCGGACAGTGGTTCACGAGCCGTCCGACGCCCCTCATCGTCGCCCCTCCGTCACCACGCCGTGCGTCACGATCCAGTGCATCCGCACAGCCGCGCCCGCGCGGGAGCGATCCTCGCCCACCGCCTTCCGCAGGGCGTCGTCCAGCTCGACGCACTCGGCACAGCCGCTCAGATACGGCCGCAGCCCCGCCGCGTTCCGGTCCTCGCGCGTCGCGAGCCGCAGCGCGGAGGGCGGCACCTCCCAGACCGCCTCGCCGCCCGGCTGCCGGACGGCCACGAGGGTCTCGCCCTCGCCGACCACCTGGGCGATTCTGTCGTCGCGGGTATCCACGACATAGGCACCGATCCTGTACGTCACCGCGGTACGCCTTTCACTCATCCCTCACTACGTCCCCCGCATGACTGTCCGTGCGAGGGGACTTACAGCGTGACCGTGCGGGTCTAGGCTCCGGAAGAGCAGGGCTGTAGCCCTTGGCGCATGGACCACAGGGGAGTAGTAGTGCCCGCACGTAAGTCCACTTCGGGGCGCAAGCCCTCGGCCCGGCGGACGCTGGCGGAAGAACTGGCGCGTCTGCGCGAGGAGTCGGGCAGGTCGCTGAGCGAGCTGGCGGAGGAGACGACGTACGACCGCGCGTACTTGCACAAGCTGGAGAAGGGCGACCGCCTCGGATCGCCGGAGGTCATGCAGGCCCTGGACCAGGTGTACGGGACGGACAAGCACCTGAGTCTGCTGTGGGAGCTCGCTACCGAGGACGTAATCGCGGACAAGTACAAGCGGTTCATGGCGCTGGAAAGCGAAGCGACGTCTCGATACGAGTTCTCCGTCAGCACGGTGCCCGGCTTGCTTCAGACAGAGGATTACGCTCGTGAAGTTCTGCGAGCTGCTTCGTCCAGGGGACTGGAGGAGCTTGAGGAGCAGGTGGTCGCACGACTGGCTCGTCAGGAGTGGTTGTTCCGCGAGGATCTGCCCGTGTATCGGGCCATCCTGGACGAAGCCGTGCTGATGAGGGCGCCCAAGGGGCCCAAGGCATGGCAGGCGCAGCTCACCCACCTGCTCGACGTGGCCGCCATGCCGAACGTCACGCTTCAGGTACTGCCCTTTTCAGCAGGGCTGCATGGCCTCGTCGGCACTTCGCTGACACTCCTGTGGTTGCCGGGCGGCAAGACGGTGGCCTACACGGAGGACGCCTTCGCGGGAGAACTGACCGAGTATCCAGAGCCCGTGGAGCGCATGCGTCTGGTTTACGATCTCGTGCGTGACGACGCCCTCTCGCCCCGGGAGTCCGTGGCGTTCGTCAAGCAAGTCGCGGAGGACAGCTTGAGATGCAATCCGTCCGAATAGACCTGAGCGCCGCAGCGTGGCGCAAGTCTTCCTACAGCAACCCAGACGGCGGCAACTGCCTCGAAATCGCCGACAACATACCCGGGGCCGTCCCGGTCCGTGACAGCAAGGACCCGGGCGGCCCGGTACTCGTCTTCACACCCACCGCGTGGGCCGCGTTTCGCGGCGGTGCCGTTCCCACTCCTCCCGGGTGAGCTCGTACTCGACCTCCCCGTGCTCCGAGCCATCGATCGCCTCGGGCCAGTCACCGGTGAAGTTCCGTAGAAACGACAGGCCCGCCTTTTCCATCACGCGCCGGGAGCGCGTGTTCACGGCCATCGTGTTCGCGGTCACCCGCTCCACGCCCAGCTCCGTGAATCCCTTGTGGATCAGGGCCTTCGAGCCCTCCGTGGCGTAGCCCCTGCCCCACGCCGCCCGGCACAGCCGATAGCCGAGTTCGACCACCGCCGGGTCGTGGTCGTCCAGCGGACGGAATTCGAACCAGCCGAGGAACGCCCCGGTGGCCTTCTCCTCCGCCGCCCAGAAGCCGCGCGTCCCGGAGCAGGGGTGGTCGTGGAGCAGCCGCGGCAAAACGCGCGTCCGGATCGCCTCGCGAGTCGTGGGGCGGCCGCCGTTGATGAAGCGCATGACCTCCGCGTCGTTGTCCAGCGCGAGCAGGTGGTCGGTGTCGGGTTCCGTGAACGCGCGCAGGGCGAGGCGGTCGGTCTCCAGGAAGGTGCGCATGGCGCGATCCTCGCCCGCGACTGGCCGAGTCACCACTGATTTCGAGGCGGCCGGCCCCGGCCCGGAGGTGAAGAAGACCCCCTCGGTTGCCTCCCCGCCCCACCCAACCCACCTAGGCCGAAAGTAACCCCCCTCAACGCGCGAACCATTGATCAGCCTCCTCCCCGCCTGTTGCATATGCCCCGACCACAGATGTTCCGGCGTTCCGTACGTACGGAGGGGGAACCTTGCGTAAGTCCAGAGCACGTTCCAGAGCACGTTCAGGAAGACAGGTCGCGAAGAGCGGCATAGCAGGGGCGGCGGCGCTGATGGGCGCTGCCGCCCTTGTCGTGTCCGCCGTGCCCGCGCAGGCGTTCGCCGCGCCGGCCGCCGGCGATCCGGCGGATGTCATTCCGGGGAAGGGAACCTCCACCCCCTCCCTGGTCGACGGCATCCGGGAGGGCGTGAAGGCGGGCGGGAGCGCGGCCGACGCCGCGCGTGGGCACCTCGCGGACAAGAAGAGCCGCTATCGCATCGCCGATCCGGGCCGGGACCTGAAGGCCGTCCAGTCGGTCACGACCGGGCCGAACGAGACGGTCAGGCTCCAGCAGAAGCACAAGGGCGTCGACGTCCTCGGCGGCCAGTACGTCGTCCGGATGGAGAAGAAGGACGGCAAGCGCGTCGTCACCGGCACCTCCGGCAAGTACTTCACGGGCCTCACCACCGGCACCACGCCCGAGGTCGGCGAGGAGCTGGCCGTCCAGCGGGCGGTCGGTGCGACGCTCGCGCGGATCGGCGGGAAGAAGCTCACGGCCAAGCCCAAGGCGGCCGCCTCGCTCAAGGGCACCGCGCGCGGCCTCGTCGTCCTGCCCAAGGGCGCCGGTGTGCTGACCCAGCACGTCACCGTCCGGGGCACCGACCCCGCGACCGGGCAGCCCGTGCTGCACGAGGTGTACGTCGACGCCAAGTCCGGCTATCCGGTGCTCCAGTACAGCGGGATCAAGACCTTCGGGACGCCGAAGGCCGCCACCGCCACCGCCACCGCCGCCACCGGTGAGGTGAAGGCGGCCGGTGAAGGCGAGCCCGCCGGGGGCCCGGCCAAGCACCCGGGCGTCGCCGGATCGGGCGTGAAGTACGACGGCACCACCGTCGAGCTCGGCCTGTTCTTCGACACGGCCCGCGGCGAGTACGTCATGAACGACCACTCCCGCATGTGGGACACCAGCAAGAACGTGATCTCCACCTGGGACGCGCGCGGCAAGGACGTCTCGGAGGTGGGCGGCGGCCGCTGGCCCGAGGGGCTCAAGGAGTTCGGCTCGAAGGGCCCGCAGTTCGGCAAGGACGCCACGGACGCGGGCGCGGTCGACGCGCACTGGGCCGCGGGCAAGGTGTACGACTACTACAAGAAGGTGCACGGCCGGGACAGCCTCGACGGCCGGGGCATGGCGATCAACTCCCTCGTGGGCGTGACGAACTTCGGGATGCCGTACGTCAACGCCTTCTGGGACGGCACCAAGATGGTGTACGGCGGGGGCGACGAGGAGTTCAAGACGCTCTCCGCCGACCTCGACGTGGTCGGCCACGAGATGACGCACGGTGTCGTCGAGAACAGCGCCAACCTCGTCTACGCGGGCCAGTCCGGCGCGCTCAACGAGGCGATCGCCGACTACTTCGGCAACGCCATCGCCGTGGACGCGGCCGGCATGTCCATGGACGACCCGGACGCGGGACTGATGGGCGGCAACCTCTGCCGGACCAAGACCCCGCGCCAGTGCGCCTTCCGCGACCTCAACGACGGGGCGACGACGTCCAAGAACTTCCTGGGCGTCTCCTTCGCCAGCGACAACGGCGGGGTGCACCTCAACTCCACCATCTTCTCGGGCGCCCTCTGGGACATCCGCGAGGACCTGGGCCGCACCCTCGCCGACAAGATCGCCTACAAGGCGCTCACCGAGTACATGACCCCGCTCGACGGGTTCACCGAGGGCCGTAACGCGGTGATCGCCGCCGCCAAGGCGCTCAAGGTCTCCGCCAAGGACCTGAACGTCGTCCAGCGCTCCTTCAACGCCCACGGCATCGTTCCCAACTGGGAACAGGCCATGGGTGTGGACTCCGACCAGCTGCTCGGCAAGCTCAACGTCTACAGCACCAAGGTCGGCGCGGGCGGCGGCTGGTGGGCCACGTCCAAGTCGAACGATGACGGCACCGAGGCCTTCTCGGTGTGGGCCGGGCGCACGGACGGCAAGGGCGCGCCCAAGCTGATCAGCCCGAATGACGGGCGTTTCCATGTCAACCCGGCGACCGACGGCAAGACCGTGGCGTGGGCGGCGTACAGCGCGGCCGGCATGGAGGTGCTGTCGCGGCCGCTCGCGGGCGGACCGGTCAGGAAGCTGTACAGCACCTCCGACAACATCCTGGACGTCCGGGTCGAGGGCGGCGTCGTGGCCTTCGAGAAGATGGACGCCTTCGGCGCCCGGCACGTGGGCTTCATGCGTACGGGTGACAAGGAGGCGACCTGGGCCGACGGCGGCAAGGCCGACACCGGCTCGGCGTTCCCCTCGCTCTCCGGCGGCCGGCTCGCGTACGCCAAGACCTACGCCGACGGCGGCGACTACCGCATGGGCGTCGAGGTGCTGGACCTCAAGAGCGGCGAGCGGAAGCTGATGAACCAGCTCGGCCGGCCCGAGAGCATCGGCGAGACCGCGATCAACGGCAAGTACGTCTTCTGGCTGGCGGACGAGGTCGTCGACGACGGCCAGGTGGCCGTGCGCCGGTCGAACCTCGACGGCACCGGGACCGTGGACCTCAGCAAGGAGAAGGGCGAGGGCGCCCTGTTCGCCCAGGGCCTCACCGCCTCCGACGAGGCGCTGACCGTGACCGCGTCGCTGCCGGACCCCAAGTACCACAACGAGACCATGTCCAAGCTGTGGCAGTTCGGCGGGGCGAACGGCACCGACCGCGCCCGCGTCTCCTGCAACCGCGGTGAGCAGCTCTCCGCGGCGGCGGCCGGCGGCAAGCAGGTGGTGTGGATCGACGGCACCACCGGCTACACCGACCTGGTCACCCGCACCCGCCCGGCGGGCAACTGCAGCTGACCCCCGGGACCGGCGGCTCGCGGAGTCGCCGGTCCCTCCCTACGACCCTTACGACCGGGCCCACGGCGTCGACACGCCGGGGCCCGGTCCTCGTGCTTTCGGGACGACGACGTGCCGTCAGCCGTACGCCAGCGACTTGAGCCTGCTCAGCGAGCCGTTGAAGAGGTTGTGGTCGCCGACGGTCGAGCCGGTCTCGGTGTACTGCCAGAAGGTGTGGAAGTCCCACCCGTTCGGCAGCTCCCCGGCCGAGGAGCCGTAGCGCGGCACCCACAGCGGGTGGTCCGAGCCGAAGCGGCCGTAGTTGCCGGTGCACTTCTTCCACCAGGCGGTGGTCGTGTAGATGACCGCGTCGCGCCCGGTGCGGTGGCGGTAGACGGAGAGGAAGTCTGCGACCCAGTCGAGCAGCGCGTCGGCGCTCATGCCGTAGCAGGTGCTGCCGTAGGGGTTGTACTCCATGTCGAGCACGCCCGGCAGGGTTCTGCCGTCGTCGGACCAGCCGCCGCCGTGGTCGACGAAGTAGTCGGCCTGGTCGGCGCCGCCGGAGTTGCTCGGCAGGGCGAAGTGGTACGCGCCGCGGATCATGCCGGCGTCGTAGGAGCCGTTGTACTGCTGGGAGAAGGACGGGTTGCGGTAGCTGGTGCCTTCGGTGGCCTTGACGTAGGCGAAGCGGGCGCCCTTGTTCCAGAGCGTCGACCAGGGGACGTTGCCGTTGTGGCTGCTGACGTCCACGCCCTCGACCGTGGCGATCGCCTCGCCGGCCCCGGCCGGGGGTCTGCCCGCCTCGTGGGCGGGGACGGTCGAGCCCATCCAGTCGCGCTCGGGGTGGAAGGGGCGTTGCCGGGAGCCGGCCGTGGCCGCGGCGGCGGTGCCGGGCAGGGCGAGCAGGGTGAGGAGCAGGGCCAGTAGGGAGAGCAGGGGGACGAGGGGGGCCAAGGGGGCGGGTCGGGCCGCGGGTCTGTAGGGGACCGGGCGGCCCGGCCCTGAGCGATGTGCGGGCATATGGTGCCTCCGAAAGCCAGGGTGGGGGGAGAGGGGGGAGAATTCAACGGCTATCGAATTGGTATGACCATGTCATTAATCGGGTGAGGAGCGGTGTCGCACACCGTGATGGGGACCCGGGGTGCTGCCGTTGGACTAATCCTGCGAAATACTTACGGAGCTGCGGCGACACGACGCGGCCGAAATGATTTTTTCAGCGGCTGAAAGCAGGAAAGGGCCTCACGTGCAGGAGACCCACGAGACCAGTGCCCCGCTCCCGGCGGAAGACGTCCCCGGCCGGGGCGCCGACGCCGATACGGGCACCGGTTCGGACACCGGTGCGGACCCGTGTGAGGGTCCCGCCGTCGACCCCGCCTTCCTCGCCCTGGAGCGTGAGCTGGCGGTCTTCCTGCGCCGCGCCCGCGCGTCCTCCGGCGAGATGGCCCGCGAGGTCCACCCCGACCTGGAGCCCGCCGCGTACGGGCTGCTCGTACGGCTGGAGGAGGGCGGCCCGCAGCGCGCCACGGACCTCGCCGGCTATTTCGGCGTCGGCAAGGCCACCATGAGCCGTCAGCTGCGCGCCCTTGGCGACCTGGGCCTCATCGCCCGCGACCCGGACCCCGCCGACGGCCGCGCCGCGCTGATCCGGATCACGGCGGAGGGGCGGGAACGATTCACCCGTGTGCGGGACGCCCGTCGTGCGCAGTACATCCGCAAGTTCGCGGACTGGAACCGCATGGAGGTCGCCGAGCTGGCCCGCCTGCTCCACCAGCTGAACGAGCGGGCTGAGGCGTAACGCCCGACGGCCCGCACCCGTCTCGCCGCGACGGCGCCCGGCCACCGCCGGGCTCCGCCGTGACGGCCGATCACCGTCGCGGCGGATTAGGGATGCCCATCCTTCACAGCTCCGCGTAAACCGCCGCCGCGTCGTCATGAGCCTTGCCCCGGCAGAACGCGCGCCCGTCAGGGTCGGCCAGTTCCGCCTCCCGGACGCGGTCGATCAGCGCCTGCGGGCCCTCCTTCGCCAGGAGCGCGAAACAGTCCGCCCAGCGCCCCTGCCGGAAGACCTCCACCCAGCGCGCCGCGCCGTCCGTGAGCGCCGCCAGCGCACGGACGTCCCCGCGCGCCGTCGTACCCGTGACCGCGCGGGCGCTCACCGCCGGATCGGCGGCGGCCGTGAAGAAACCGCCCTCCACATTCCGCTGGGCATCCGTCACCCGCCCGGCGGCGGCCAGCCGGGCGATGCGGTCGTCCAGGACGGCCGACACCGTGCCGTCCGCCCCCTCGATCAGCAGCGCCGAGTCGGACAGCACCAGGTGCTCCACCGCCTCCGAGTCCCAGCGCGCCACCACCACCGTCGCCTGCGGAGTGAGCCGGCGCGTCAGGTCGCAGGTCTCCCGATGGGCGTCGGCCGTACGGGAGATGGCGGCCGACAAACATTCCGCCAGGGGCATCTCACGGCGCGAGGAGGCGAGTTCCAGCAGCGCCCCGCCCAGTCGCGCCGTGAACCACGGAACCCCGTGCGTACACCCCGACTCCCCGGCCGGCGGCGGCGTCACCCCGTCCAGCAGCACCAGGACTCCGCCCTGCCCGCCGGCGGGCAGGGCGACGGACGCGAAATCCTCGTTCGGACGGCCCGGATCCCCTGGCTGGGTGGAGAGTTCGATGCGCATGCGCCCAGTGTGCCGGATGCCCGAATTTCCTTGCCCGTTGACGCGCATCCTTCCGGCGTGCTCGGCGGTTGATGGGGTGGGGCACTTGCCGGGGGGGAAGCGGTGGGTGACATCCGGCAGGGGCCACCAGCGGGTGGAGCGGAAGACCAGAGCAGAATGCGAGCACCGGTGCGCAAGAAGCGGCTTCGCGGCGGCACGCGCGAACAGCAGACCACAGGAGTACCGGAGCGCACCGCCCGCGTACGCAACAGGCTCATCGCCTCCGTCGCCGTCGTCTCGCTCGGCGCCCTCGGTGCGGGCGCCTTCGGCATCGCCGACGCCATACGCGACCTCACCGACTCCCGGCGCCTCGCCGGGCAGGCCACCACCGCGAGCGGCGCCGTCGCCCTCGCCCACGCCCTGGCCGACGAGCGCGACACCATGACCGAGTACGTGGCCGGAGGCCGTACCGACGCGGGCGGGGCGGGCGCGGCCTCGGAGGAGCAACGGGCCGGTGTGGACCGGCAGATCGAGGAGTTCCGCGCAAGCGCGCCAGACTCCCTGCGGCACCGCCTCGCCGCCCTGCCCGAGCTGCGCCGACGCGCCCTGGCCGGGCCCGACGACGCCCTCGCCGTCTTCACCGCCTACACCGCCACCGTCCAGGCCCTCCACGCCGTGGAGACCGGGCTCGTCCAGCGGCTGCCCGGCCGGGCCCGGCCCGGTGAGGCCGTCGCGCTGCCCGCCCTCGGCCGGGCCGTCGAGGAGGCCTCCGCCACCCGAGGCCTGTTCCTGGCCGCACTGGCGGCCCGCGGCGCCGCCCAGACGCCGCTCCTGGTCGCCGCCCAGCAGCGACGACTGCAGGAGCAGGCCGCCCTCGACGACTTCCACCAATTGGCCCCCGCTGGGCTGCGCGCCGAGTACGCCCGTACCGTCGGCGGCCCCCAGACCGCCGCCGCCGAGGCCCGGCTGGCCCGGCTGGCCGCCCGGCCCCAGGCCGTCGCCGCCGAACCGGAGCGGCCCGGGACCGTACGGGGGCAGCTGACCGCCCGCGTCGACCAGATGCGGGGGCTCGAATCCGGCCTCGGCACCGAGGAGATGGCCCGTCTCGCCGGACTGCGGGAGCACGACACCACCGCGCTGGAGGTGCGCGGCGCGCTCGCAGCGCTGGCCTTCCTCCTGATCCTCGGCACCGGCGTGCAGTCCGCCCGCTCGGTGACCCGGCCGCTCGCCGCGCTCCGCCTCGGGGCGCGCCGCGTCTGCGCGGACCCGGTGGACAAGGAACCGGTCGCCTTCCGGGGCCGCGACGACGAATTCGCCGAGGTCGCCCGTTCGGTCAATGTCCTCCACGGCACGATCGTCCGGTTGCGCGAGCGCGTCGCCCTGCTGGAGGGCGAGCGCAACCGCCTCGACGTGGCCCGCCAGGACCTCGCCGACGAGCGCGACGCGCTGCGCGCCCGCTGCCAGGAGATCGACGACCGGATGAGCGGGCTCTCCGGCCGGGTCCACGCCACCTTCGTCAGCCTCTCCCGCCGCACCCTCGGCCTGGTCGAGCGGCAGCTGACCGTCATCGAGTCCATGGAGGCCCACGAGGCCGACCCGGACCGGCTTGAGGTGCTCTTCAAGCTCGACCACCTCGCCACCCGGATGCGCCGCCACAACGAGAACCTCCTCACCCTCGCCGGCGCCGACCACCACAGCACCCACTCCGGCCCCGTGCCCCTGCTGGACATCCTGCGGGCGGCCGTCAGCGAGATCGAGCGGTACGAGCGCGTCCGGATCCACTCCCTGCCCGCCCGCGCCCAGCTCGCCGGGTTCGCCGCCGACGACGTCAGCCACCTCGTCGCCGAACTGCTGGAGAACGCCACGACGTTCTCGCCCCCGGACGTCCAGGTCCAGGTCTCCGGCTGGCTGCTGGAGAACGGCGAGGTCATGCTCTCCATCCAGGACGAGGGCATCGGTATGCCGCCCGAGCGGCTGGACGAGCTCAACGCCCTCCTCGCCGAAGCCGATCCGGACCCGCGCGGCACCGGATTCGGTGAGCAGGGCGACCCCGTCATGGGCCTCGGCCTGTACGTCGTCGCCCGCCTCGCCGCCCGGCACGGCGTCCGCGTCCAGCTGCGCGAACAGCGCCCCGGCGGCATCACCGCCGTCGTCGTCCTGCCCGGCCATCTGCTCCCCGCCGAGCCCCCGGCCGCCGCGACCGACCTCGCCGGGAACCGGCTCCCGGGCGCCGTACGGACAGCGCCCCACATCGACCTGCCCGGCGTGGTCGCCGAGGCCAACTCCCATACGCTGCACGGCCGGTCCCACCCGCAGGGCCCGCCGCCCGTGGTGCCCGGACCCCGGCGCTCGGCCCCCTGGGCCCAGCAGGAGGAGCACACCATCCAGCTCACCACCGTGCGCAGGCCCGCACCCGCGCCGGAAGAGCCGCACCCGGCCGCTCCTCCGCAACCGGCGCCGCCGCACCCGGCCGCGCCGTACCCGACGCCGCCCCACTCGACCACTCCGTATCCGGCCGGACGGCACTCCCGGAGCGCCACGCCCCCGCCGGCCACCCCGGCCCCGGCCCCCATCCCGGAGCCCCGCTGGCAGCAGTCCGCCCGCCCCGCGCCCGCCCACGGGCCCGCGGGACCGGCGGCGGGGCCCTCGACGGCGGCCGGCGCGGCACCGGCCGGCCCGGCGATGGCACCGCCCCCGCCGGGCTACGGCGCCACGGACGTACCCGGCATGACCGGCAACGGCCTGCCCAAGCGCACCCCCCGTGTCGTGGCCCGCAAGCCCGTGCCGCTCAGCGTCCGCCAGGGCGTCGACGCGGAGGCGCTCCGCCGCAAGCTGGCGGGCTTCCAGCAGGGCGCGCGCGACGGACGCCGGGACGTCGAAGTGGAGTTGACGCATACGACGGGGTTGACGGGACGTGATCACAGCGCGCGTGATCGTGGTACTGATCGGAACCGAGCGGGGGCGCCGGACGAGGGCGGCACTGTAGAGGAGGCACGCGGTTGACTGCATTTTCCCAGGGGGCGACGCCCGTAACCCCCACCCGTACCACGGGCGTCACCGCCTACGGACTGAGCGAGGAGGCCCGGAGCCTGCACTGGCTGCTCACCGATCTGGTGGAGGAGGTACCGGGCGTGCGCTCCGTCGCGGTCGTCTCCTCCGACGGACTGCTGCTGCTCTCCTCCACCCCCGACCAGCCGGGCGCGGGCGGCGTGGGCGGGGCGGCGGAGGGGCCGCGCGGCTCCACCGCCGACCTCGCCACCATCGTCGCCGGACTCGGCAGCCTTACCTCGGGCGCCGCGGCGCTGATGGACGGCGGGCCCGTCAAACAGACGATGGTCGCGATGGCCGGGGGCGGCCTGTTCGTCATGACCATCAGCGACGGCTCGCTGCTGGGCGTCCACACCGCGCCCGACTGCGACATGGGCGTGGTCGCCTACCACATGGCCCTCTTCGTGGGCCGGGCCGGACACGTCCTGACCCCCGAACTCCGCAGGGAGCTGCGACAGTCGGTGGAGGCCGCCGGATGAGCACCGCCGCCCCCGTGCTGCGCGCCCCCGCCGGGCCCGTACCGGACCGGCGCACCGCGCGCGTACGCCCGTACTCGCTCACCGGCGGGCGTGGCCGCTGCGGCCATGTGCTGCTCATGGAGACCTTCGTCGGTGCCCTGGCCGACGCCGACGACGGCCGGGGCGACGCCTGCGGCCCCGGCGCCCCGGCCGGGCCCGGCGGAGCGCTCACCTCCTGGCTGCTGCCGGAAGTGCGCGCCGTCCTCGGGCTGTGCCGGCGGCTGCGCTCCGTCGCCGAGGTCTCCGCCCTGCTGAGGATGCCGCTGGGCGTGGTCCGCGTCCTCCTCGGCGACCTGGCCGACCAGGGAAGGATCCGCGTCTACGGCACCGGCCACCTCACCGGACGACCCGACCGCGCGCTGCTCGAAAGGGTGCTGAGTGGACTACGCAGGCTCTGACGCGACGGCCCCCCACGACCAGGGACCTGCCCGGGGACCGGCCCCGGGCTGGCAGACCGACCTCTCCCGCGCCCCCGCCGCCACCAAGATCGTGATCGCGGGGGGCTTCGGGGTCGGGAAGACCACCTTCGTCGGCTCCGTCTCCGAGATCACCCCGCTGCGCACGGAGGCGGTCATGACGACCGCCGGGGAGGACGTGGACGACCACACCGCCGTCCCCGCCAAGGCGACGACCACCGTCGCCATGGACTTCGGCCGCATCACCCTCGATGCGGACCTCGTGCTGTACCTGTTCGGCACCCCCGGCCAGCAGCGCTTCTGGTTCATGTGGGACGACGTGGTGCGCGGCGCCATCGGCGCGGTCGTGCTCGTCGACACCCGTCGGCTGGCCGACTCCTTCGCGGCGCTCGACTACTTCGAGAGCTGCCGGCTGCCCTACGTCGTCGCCGTCAACCACTTCGAGGGCACCGCGCGCCACTCTCCCGAGGCGGTGCGCGAGGCCCTGTCCCTGGAACCGGACGTTCCCGTGGTCACCATGGACGCCCGGCACCGGATCACCGTCGTGGAGACGCTGCTGACACTGGTGGGCCGGGCCCTGGAGATCACCCCGGGAGCCGTCTCCCGGGCCGTTCACCGTGCCGCGCCGAGCGCCGCACCCGAGCCGAGCCGAGGCGGGCGTTGCGACGGATCCTCATAGTCGGAGCCGGCCAGTCCGGGCTCCAGCTGGCCCTGGGACTTCAGGCCAAGGGGTACGACGTGACCGTCATGTCGAACCGCACCCCGGAGGAGATCCGCTCCGGCCGGGTGATGTCCACCCAGATGATGTTCCGCACCGCGCTGCGCTACGAGCGCGAGCTGGGCCTCAACTTCTGGGAGGGCCTGGCCCCGCGCGCCCTGGGCCTGGGCTTCTCGGTCGCCGGGACGGTCCCCGGCGTGCCCGGTGTCCAGCGGCCCGTCGACTGGATCGGCCGGCTGGACGGCTACGCCCAGTCCGTCGACCAGCGGGTGAAGATGGCCGGCTGGCTGGACGCCTTCGCCGAGCGCGGCGGTCGGCTCGTCGTCCACGCGGCGGCCGTCTCCGACCTGGACTTCCTCGCCCCCCGCCACGATCTGGTGCTGGTCGCCGCGGGCAAGGGCGAGCTGGTCTCGCTCTTCCGCCGCGACCCCGCCCGCTCCCCGTGGACCACGCCGCAGCGCTGCCTCGCGCTCTCCTACGTCCACGGTCTGGGCCCGCGCGCCGAGCACCCGGAGTACGACGCGGCGCGCTGCACCGTCGTCCCCGGCGTCGGCGAGCTGTGGGTCATCCCCACGCTGACCACCTCCGGCCGGGCCGACATCCTCTTCTGGGAGGGCCTGCCGGGCGGACCCCTCGACGTCTTCCAGGACGTCGAGGGCCCGGGCGAGCATCTGACGCGGACGCTGGAGCTGCTGGAGTGGTTCGTTCCGTGGGAGTACGGGCGGGCCACCGCCGTGGAGCTGACCGACCCGGGCGCCACGCTGGCCGGGCGCTATGTCCCGGCCGTCCGCGATCCGGTCGGCCGGCTGCCGTCCGGCGGGCTGGTGCTGGGTGTCGGTGACGCGGTCGTCGTCAACGACCCGCTCACCGTGCAGGGTGCCAACTCGGCGGCCAAATGCGCCGCCTCGTACCTCGCCTCGATCGTGGAGCGGGGCGACGAGCCCTTCGACGCGGAGTGGATGCGGACGGCGTTCGAGCGGTACTGGGCCTCGGCACGGCACGTCACCCGCTGGACCAACACCATGCTCGGCCCCCGGTCCCCGCACATCCGCGCCCTGATCGACGCGGCGGCGGGGCTCCAGCCGGTCGCCGACCGCATCGCCAACGGCTTCGACGACCCCTCGGACTTCGACGACTACTTCTACGACGCGGCGTCGGCGGAGGCCTATATGGCGGAGACGAGGGCGCTGACGGCGGGCGGAACGTAGCCGGTCATCGGCGGTTTGCCCGCGTCCGGGCGCACGGCCCCCAGCAGCGGGTTCGCGGCGATGGGGGAGATCTTGACGACGTCGCCGGGGCGCGGGGCCTGTATCACCTGCCCGTGGCCGAGGTAGAGGGCGACATGCGTGGCGCCCTCGAAGTAGAGGACGAGGTCACCGGGGCGCAGCTGGTTCAGCGGCACCTTGGGCAGCGTCTTCCACTGTTCCTGGCTGGTGCGGGGGATGACGTCCCCGGCGTGTGCCCAGGCCTGGGAGGTGAGCCCGGAGCAGTCGAAGGCGTCCGGGCCCTCCGCGCCCCAGACGTAGGGCTTGCCGACCTGCCGGAAGGCGAAGTCGAGGGCCCGGACGCCCTCCTCCGACGGCGCCTGGGCGCCGCTGAGCGCGCCGGAGGCGAGCAGTCTGCGCTGGGCGTCGCCGACGCCGTCGGCCTCCGCGCGGCGCAGCGCGGCCAGCTGCTCGCCGTCGAGCGAGGCCAGCAGCCGCTCCACCTCGCCCAGCCGCTCCTGGATCGCGTCGCGCTGCCGCTTCTGCTCGGCGGCCAGGGTCTGCTGCGCGTTGAGCGCCTCGCGGGCCTCGCGGGCGAGGACGGCGGCACGCCGCTCGCCGTCCGTGAGCCGTTCCACGGCGTCGGCCCGGCGGCCGGCGGCGCGTCTCATCTCGTGGCCGCGGGCCATGGCCTGCCGGGGGTCGTCGCTGAGCAGGAACTGGACATAGGGGGAGAGGCCCCGGCTGCCCCGGTACTGCTCGCGGGCGATCCGGCCCGCTTCCTCGCGGCCGGTGGTGAGCGCGATCCGGGCGTCGACCAGCTCCTCGTTGAGTCTGTCGGTCCGCGCGCGCTGCTTCTTCAGCTTGTCGTCGGTGGCGTCATAGGCCTCGGTGGCCTCCTCGGCCTGGCGGTAGAGCGCCCGGAGCCTGGTGAGCAGGGCGCTGACCGGCTGTCCGGGCGGATCGGCGGGGGCCGCGAACGCCTTCGGCGCGGGGGCGGCGGTCAGGGCGAGCACGGCGGTCGCGGTGCTCACGGCCAGCGCCGACGCGCGGACGACACGGACGACGCTGACGACGCGCACGAACCGTCCTGACACAGGCTCACCTCCGGCGGCGGGCGTGATCACGCCCGGAAAGCGATCCTGCCATGGACGATATGACTAGTAGGAACGACGTGGACGAAACCGCCCAATGGGCGTCATCAGGGTCACCCGTACGTTGATCCGGCGCGGCGATCAGTCCGTGCGAGGCGGGTGGGGTTTTTGGGGTGCGTCGGATCCCTGAGGTCCCTGGGAGGGGCGGGACCAGGGCCACTTCAGCTCCACACCCGGCTTGCCCTCCGGGTCGTACGCGTACTTCCAGCCCTTGGGGAGCCCGAGGCGCCGCGTCACGGCCGCCGGCTCCCGCCGGTAGACGTACACGGTGGGGGCCGCGCCGGGCTCCTCGGCCGGGACCGGCACCTCGTACTTCTTGGGCGGCAGCCCGTTCAGCCCGAGCAGGACGTCCAGCACACGGCCGTCCAGCGGCCCGCCCTCGAAGGGCGTCTTCTCGCTTCTCACGCCACCAGTCTCCGTCAGTCTCCGTCAGGACGTGGCCGCGGCGCTCATCGGCTGCGCTCGTCGGCCGGTATGAGGTGCCGCAGATAGGCCTCCGGCTCGCTCAGATAGCGCCGCCAGTGGTCGACCAGCAGCAGATCCCGCCACTCCACGGGCTGGATGCCGTGCTCGCCCACCTCCAGGATCCGGGCGCCGGGGGTGGAGGCCAGGACGGGGGAGTGGGTGGCGCAGACGACCTGGGCGCCGGACCGCCCCAGCCGGTGCATCAGGGAGACCAGCCGCAGGCAGGACGCGAAGGACAGCGCGGCCTCCGGCTCGTCCATCACATACAGGCCCGGCTGCCGGAACATCGCCTCGAAGACCGCGAGGAAGCCCTCGCCGTGGCTCATCTCGGAGGTGTCCTCCTCCCAGTAGCCGGGCAGCCCCGAGACCGTCCCCATCAGACCGAAGGCCGTCTCCGACCGCAGGAAGAAGCCCTTCTTCCTCGTACGCGGGCCGGCCATCATGCGGGCGCCGCGCGACGTGAAGTCCAGATGGACGCGCTCGCCCAGCGCCGTCCTCGGCCGGTTGTTGCCGTACTTCCGCCCGGCACGGCCGCCCTGCGCGTCCAGCCCGAACCCCTCGGCTATCGCCTCGACGATCGTCGACTTCCCGGAGCCGTTCTCCCCGACGAGGAAGGTGACGGGCGCGTCGAAGACGATCCCGCCGGCCAGCAGCTCCTTCACACAGGGCACCGACCAGGGCCAGGCGTCCGCCCCGTCGTCACCGACGAGCTCGGGCGGTACGTAAGCGCGGTTCACGAGCATGCGTACGAGCGTAGGGGCGGGGTCTGACAACGGGCCGGAGTCCGGTCGTCGGCGCAGGCCGGAGACGGATCAAAGGAGGTGACCGGTCAAAGAAGGTGACCGGCGTCCTCCAGCAGGGGGAGCACCCGGCGGGCGAGGTCGCCCGCCGGCCCGTCGGCCGGCTCCCGGGACAGCGCCGAGCGGGCCACCGAGGCGACCTGGGGGTCGCTCGCGCCCGTCGTCACGAGCAGGGCTACGAAGTGGTCGACCAGCCAGTCGCGCAGCTCGCCCGGCGGGGGCCGCTTCCCCTCGTCCAGCCAGATCAGCGAGGCGGCCTCGACCGCCGTGATCCACATGCGCACCATGGTGCGCAGCCGCACCCCCGGCTCGGCCACGGACAGGTGCTTGATGATCTGCGCGACGGCGGCCCGGCGCACCTCGTCGACGATGGCGCCCGTCCGCGAGGTCTCCGCGACGCTGCCGCCCTGGAGCAGGGCGGCGAAGCCCGCGTCGTGCTCGTCGACGAAGGCGAGGTAGCGGTCGAGGACCGCGGAGAGCCGACCCGTGAGCGGGCCGGTCTCGGGCTCGGCGAAGCACAGCTCGAGCTCGTCGGCCGCGCTGCGCAGGGCCGCCTCGTACAACTGCTGCTTGCCGCCGGGGAAGTAGCGGTAGACCAGCGGGCGGGAGACCTTGGCGGCGGCCGCGACGTCGTCGAGCGAGACGTCCTCGGGCACGCGGTGGGCGAACAGGCGGAGAGCGGTGGCGATCAGCTGGGCGCGGCGCTCGGCGACGCCGAGCCTGCGGTAGGAGGTGGTTCCGCTGCCGGTCATGGATCGCAGCGTAACGGGCCGGACTCCGGCGGCAGAGGGCGTCAGGGGTCAGGCCAGCAGCCCGGAGCTGCGCCAGAGCCGCCGCCCGGCGCCGCGCAGCAGCCCGATGTCGTCCAGGCTGTTTCGATGTGCGGCTCCGCCGCGTGGCCGTCAGGCGTATGCCGCCCGGCGCGGTCGGTGGCCAAAGGGTCAGGCCAGCAGCCCGGAGCTGCGCCAGAGCCGCCGCCCGGCGCCGCGCAGCAGCCCGATGTCGTCCAGGAAGCCCGTCAGGCGCTCGGCGCCGGCCCGCATCACCTCGCGGCGGTGGCCGCTGGCCCGGACCTGGGCCACGGCCTCGCGGCGGTCCAGTCCCACGTTCGTGTAGACCTGCGGGTTGATGAACGCGGCCGTGAAGACGCGGGCCGCCTCGCCCGTGCTCACGCGCGTCAGCTCCGCCTCCCAGCGCGGGCACGTGGCCATCTGCCGCCGCAGCTCCTCCCGCGCGTAGCGGACGTGGCGGGCCTCCTCGACGACGTGGATGCGGGTGACGCCGCGGACGAGCGTCTGGACGCGCTCGTCGGGGAAGGTCAGCCGCTGCATGTGGTCGAGGATCTCCTCGCCCAGCAGGGTGGAGGCGAAGGAACCCGGTGTGGTGGAGACGGTCTTGAGGACCCGGGCGAGGTTGTGGTGGCGGCGGGCGACGGGGTAGGCGGGGGCGCCGACCTTGTCGATCATCCGGGCGAACATCTTCGAGTGCCGGCACTCGTCGGCGATCTCGGTCAGCGCGTAGTGGACGTGAGAGCTGGTCACGGGCTTGTCGTAGACGTGACGGACCAGCAGCTGCATCAGGATGATCTCGAACCAGATGCCGAGGGAGGCGAGCGAGGCTATCTCGTGCCGGGAGAGGTCCATCCGCTGCTCCTCCGGCATCCGCCGCCACAGCGGGGTGCCGTAGAGGGAGACCAGCTCCGGCGGGCAGTACCACTTGCCGGGCTCCAGGGGCGCGGCCCAGTCGAGGTCGGTGTCGGGGTCGAAGGAGTGCCGGGCGGAGGACTCGAGCAGCCGCTGGGCGACCCGCTCACGGTCCTTGAGCGGGCCGAGCGCGTCGCGGGCGCCGGGGACACCGCTGGTATCGGGGACGGTCGCCATGACGGAAGCCACCTCATCGTCGGACTGGAGCGTGCTCTCTGGACTTCGGACTACCGGCGGTACGCCCTTATGAGACTACTTGTCAGCAAGCCCGTCAAGGCTTCTCGTGGACCCCTCGAACGGCTCATTGACCCTGCGGTAACCCCGTGTGAGCCTTCAGAAGAGCCAGAAGAGTCATATGACCTGCTCAAGGGTTACACCTGCTCAAGAGATACACCTGCCCAACAGTGCTGATGAGCAAGGGACAGGAGGCGTCCACGATGACGCGCGACCTCTACCGCCACGACCCCGGCCCGTCCGTCTGGGAGGTCCCCGCGACGGGGGCGGCACGCTTCAGCTGGGACTACGACGAGGGCCGCGAACGGCTACTGGCCCTCTACCAGAAGGGCAAGGACAAGCAGTGGGACGGCACCAAGCGCGTCGACTGGGACCTGGAGGTCGACCCGTACGACCCGCTCGGCGTGCCCGACGAGAACCTCGTCGTCTACGGGACGCCCTACTGGGACAAGATGAGCGAGCACAACAGGCGTGATCTGCGCCGCCATTACGCCTCCTGGAACTTCAGCCAGTTCCTCCACGGCGAACAGGGGGCGCTGGTGTGCGCGACCCGCATCGTGGAGGCCGTCCCCGACCTGGACGCGAAGTTCTACGCCGCCACCCAGGCGATGGACGAGGCGCGACATGTGGAGATCTACAGCCGTTTCCTGCACGAGAAGATCGGCATGATCTACCCCGTCAACCCCAGCCTCCGCTCGCTGCTGGAGGACACCCTGCGGGACTCCCGCTGGGACATGCCCTCGCTGGGGATGCAGGTACTGATCGAAGGGCTCGCCCTCGCGGCCTTCGGAATGCTGCGCGACTCGACGGAGAAGCCGCTGCCGAAACAGATCCTCGCCTACGTCATGCAGGACGAGGCCCGGCATGTGGCCTTCGGTCGTATGGCGCTGCGCGAGTACTACAAACAGCTTTCCGATGCCGAATTGCGCGATCGCGAGGAATTCGTCATCGAGGGCTGCTACCTGATGCGCGACCGGCTGCGCGGCGAGGAGGTCCTCGCCGACTTCGGCGTGCCGGCGGCGGACGCGGTGGAGCTGAGCGAGCGCTCCGAATTCCTCCAGATCTTCCGGAAGTTGCTGTTCAGTCGCATTGTGCCGTGTGTGAAGGACATCGGCCTGTGGGGCGAGAGGCTCCAGCGTGCCTACGCGGACATGGGGGTGTTCGAGATGGGCGACGCCAGCCTCGACCAACTCATGGCCCAGGACGAGGAGATCGCCGAACAACTCGACGCCCGACGCTTCGCGGCGGAGGAAGCAGCCCGTACGGAAGAGGTCACCCGGACGATCGCGGAAGGGTAACGGTAGTGGGGCTGCCGGGAACTTTACAGAGGAGCCGTGCCTGTCCTGTCTGAATTCTGTGAGCGATGCCGTGTTACGGAACGCTTTGCGGTACATCGCCGTCCTACGCGGGCAGGAATGGACTCAGCTGCGCGAGGGGGTGTGGGAAGTCATGACACGATTGACGGCCCGTAGGCGGCATCTGGTGATCGCGGCGGGAGGGTTGATCGCCATCGCGGGGGTGATATCGGGCACCGTGGCCGTGGCCACCGAGGGCTCGGGGAGCTCCCGGGGTGAGGAAACGATCGCCCAGGGCCCGACGCCGGCCCCGGACAAGGCCCCGGGCAAGTCCCCGGACGGCAAGGGCGGCACCCCGACCCCACCGACCACACCGGGCGCACCCGCCACGCCCACCTCGAACGCGGGCCGTGTCTCCCCGGAGATCGTCCACGAGGCGGAGACCGGCGGAAAGGTCGTGGCCCTGACCATCGACGACGGCCCCGACCCCAAGTGGACCCCGAAGGTCCTGGAACTGCTGAAGAAGTCCGGCATCAAGGCCACCTTCTGCATGATCGGCCCCCAGGCCAAGGCCCGCCCCGACCTCGTCAAACAGGTCATCGCCGACGGCCACCGCCTCTGCGACCACTCCGTCGACCACAACACCGCCATGGACAAACGGTCCGAGGACTACCAGAAGCAGCAGATCCTCGGCGCCAAGAAAATGATCGAGGACGCGGCCGGCGGCGGCCCTGCCGGAACGATCCCCTACTACCGCGCCCCCGGCGGCGCCTTCACCCCGTACAGCCGCCACCTGGCCGCCGACAACGGCATGCGCCCACTCGGCTGGGACGTCGACACCCGGGACTGGCAACGCCCGGGCGTCGACCGCATCATGGAAAACATCAAACGCGAACTCCCCAACGGCCCCATCATCCTCTTCCACGACGGCGGCGGAGACCGCAGCCAGAGCGTCGAGGCCCTGGCCCGCTGCATCGACTGGCTGAAGGGCGAGGGCTACGGCTTCGGGTTCCCGAAGGTGTGACCGTTGTGACCGCATGAAAAAGACCCCGCATCCAGCGAAACGCTGGCGGCGGGGTCTTCCGGCACTTCTTGCGAAGTGCCCCCGGCAGGATTCGAACCTGCGCACACGGCTCCGGAGGCCGTTGCTCTATCCCCTGAGCTACGGGGGCGTGTCGGCCGATTCGCGGTCTCGCTCGCGGCGACGGGTAGAACACTACCAGCTCCGGGAGGGTGCCCGGCAACCTTGATCGAAAAGGGGTGGGGGCAGGGGGCCGGGAGGTCGCTCGGGAGGGGTGGAAGTGGGGAAAACCCGGACGCGGGGTCGGGGGCGCGCCTACTCTCGGGGTGTGCCTGGCTTGTCCGGCCGGGTCCTTGTTGTGGACGACAACAAGGTCATCCGGCAGTTGATCAGGGTCAACCTCGAGCTGGAGGGCTTTGAGGTCGTGACCGCGGCCGATGGTGCCGAGTGTCTGGAGATCGTGCACCGGGTGCGTCCCGATGCGGTGACCCTGGATGTCGTGATGCCCCGGCTCGACGGGCTGAACACGGCCGCTCGGCTGCGCGCCGACGTGCGGACCAGGGACATCCCGATCGCGATCATCAGCGCCTGCACCCCCTATGAGATCGAGAGCGGCTGGTCCGCCGGGGCGGACGCGTTTCTGCCCAAGCCGTTCGAGCCGGCGGAGATGGTGCGGCTCGTGCGGAGGCTGGTGGGATGGCCGGAGGGGGAGGGGGCGGAGGGGGCGACGGGGGACGCCGAGCCCGTCGTCCGTCCCGCAGGGTGAAACCGGTTCGCGGAGTGCCGCACCTTCTCCCCTAGGCTGGCCTTGTGACCCCCGCCGATCTCTCCCGCACCGTGTTGCACACCGTGCGCCGCGCCGTCGAGGAGGACGAGCTGCGCGCGCCCGTGCCGGAGCGGGTCAGTGTGCGGGTGCCCCCTCACCCCGGCTGCGGGGACTACGCCACCAACGTCGCGCTCCAGCTCGCCAAGGGCGGCGACCGTCCCGCCCGCGAGATCGCCGAAGTACTGCGGCGCCGGCTCGTCGCACGGCCCGGTATCGCCCGCGTCGACATCGCCGGGCCCGGCTTCCTCAACATCACCCTTGATGGCGCCTCCGGTGAGGAGATCGTCCGGGAGGTGTTGGGGGCGGAGATTCGCGGGGATGCGCTGCCTTTGCGGCCCCGAGCCGTAGATGTCGAGCGGCTTGGGAGTGATGCCGCCCGGTGGAGTCTGCTCTCTCCCCCCGGCCTCGACCGGTCCCTGCTGCTCGTGCAGAAGGACAGCAATCCGCTCTTCCGGGTCCGGTATGCCCATGCCCGGAGCCGGGCCTTGGTGCGTAACGCCCGTGATCTCGGGTTCCACTCGCTCGTGGGGCCGCTCGACGACCGTGCCGACACGCTCCTCGGCGCCCTCGCCGACCACTCCCGCGTCAGCGCCGCCCGCGCCCCCGACCGGCTCGCCCGGCATCTTGAGCGGACCGCCGACGCCTTCCTGAAATGGCAGGCCATCTGCCCCGTCCTGCCCCGCGGCGACGAGAAACCCTTGGCCGTTCACCGCGCCCGCCTGGCCCTCGCCGAGGCCACGGGCAAGGTGCTGGCCAACGGCCTGACCCAGCTCGGCATCACCGCACCCGCACACCTGTAACAAGGGGATCGCCAGTCATGAGTCGTTCCGCCCACCCCGCCGGGCCCCGCTACGCCGACGTCCTTCCCGAGGGGCACTACGTCGCCCCGCCCACCGATCTCAACGAGCTCGACCCCCGCGTCTGGTCCCGGACCGTCGCCCGTGGCGACGACGGCGTCGTCGCCGTCGGCGGGATGGACGTCAAGCGGCTCGCCGAGGAGTTCGGCACGCCCGCCTACGTCCTCGACGAGGACGACTTCCGGGCGCGGTGCCGTGCCTGGCGGGACGCCTTCGGGACCGATGCCGACGTCTTCTACGCGGGGAAGGCGTTTCTCTCCCGCGCGGTCGTCCGCTGGCTGCACGAGGAGGACCTCAACCTCGACGTCTGCTCCGGCGGCGAGCTCCTCACCGCCCTCGACGCCGGGATGCCCGCCGAGCGCATCGCCCTCCACGGCAACAACAAGTCCACCGACGAGATCACCCGCGCCGTCGAGGCCGGCGTGGGGCGGATCGTCGTCGACTCCTTCCAGGAGATCGCGCGCGTCGCGCACATCGCCGAGCGGCTCGGGAAGCGCCAGCGCGTACTGATCCGGGTGACGGTCGGCGTCGAGGCGCACACCCACGAGTTCATCGCCACCGCCCACGAGGACCAGAAGTTCGGGCTCCCGCTGGCGGGCGGGCAGGCCGCGGAGGCCGTGCGCAGGGCGCTCAAGCTCGACGGACTGGAGCTCCTCGGCATCCACTCCCACATCGGCTCGCAGATCTTCGACACCTCCGGCTTCGAGGTCGCGGCCCACCGCGTCATCGGGCTCCTGAGGCAGATCCGCGACGAGCACGGCGTCGAACTGCCCGAGATCGACCTCGGCGGCGGCCTCGGCATCGCCTACACCTCCGACGACGACCCGAGCGAGCCCCACCAGATCGCCACCGCCCTGCGCGAGATCGTCACCCGTGAGTGCGCCGCCGCCGGCCTCGCCGTGCCGCGGATCTCCGTCGAGCCCGGGCGCGCCATCGTCGGCCCCACCGCCTTCACGCTCTACGAGGTGGGCACCACAAAGGAACTGCCCGGACTGCGGACGTACGTCAGCGTCGACGGCGGGATGTCCGACAACATCCGCACCGCGCTCTACGACGCCGACTACTCCGTCGCCCTGGTCTCCCGCGCCTCCACCGCCGAACCGATGCTCACGCGCGTCGTCGGCAAGCACTGCGAGAGCGGCGACATCGTCGTACGGGACGCCTTCCTCCCCGCCGACGTGGCCCCCGGCGACCTGCTCGCCGTGCCCGCCACCGGCGCCTACTGCCGCTCCATGGCGAGCAACTACAACCACGCGCTGCGCCCTCCGGTCGTCGCCGTACGGGACGGCGCGGCGCGAGTGATCGTCCGACGGGAGACGGAGGAGGACCTCCTCCGCCTCGACGTCGGCTGACGGAAAATACGGAAACAGAAGAACAAAATCCTTGGTGAAATCGGTCTCGGATGCTGGACGGGGAGGAATTCCCCGTCCAGTGGGTGAGACTGTGGGTCAACCAAAGGTGTACTGAGAAACGAGGTCGGATGATGCGTACGCGTCCGCTGAAGGTGGCGCTGCTGGGCTGTGGAGTCGTCGGCTCTGAGGTGACGCGCATCATGACGACGCACGCGGACGACCTCACGCAGCGCATCGGTGCGCCCGTCGAGCTCGTCGGAATCGCCGTGCGGCGCCCCGACCGGGTGCGCGAGGGCGTACCTCAGGAGCTGATCACCACCGATGCCACCGCCCTCGTCAAACGCGGCGACATCGACGTCGTCATCGAGGTCATCGGCGGCATCGAGCCCGCGCGCTCCCTGATCACCACCGCCTTCGAGCACGGCGCCAGCGTCGTCTCCGCCAACAAGGCGCTGCTCGCGCAGGACGGCGCCGCCCTCCACGCCGCCGCCGAGCGGCACGGCGTGGACCTCTATTACGAGGCCGCCGTCGCCGGCGCCATTCCGCTGGTCCGGCCGCTGCGCGAGTCCCTCGCCGGCGACCGGGTCAACCGGGTGCTCGGCATCGTCAACGGCACCACCAACTTCATCCTCGACAAGATGGACTCGAGCGGCGCGGGCTACTCCGAGGCGCTCGACGAGGCCACCGCGCTCGGCTACGCCGAGGCCGACCCGACCGCCGACGTCGAGGGCTTCGACGCCGCCGCGAAGGCCGCGATCCTCGCCGGCATCGCCTTCCACACCCGGGTGCGGCTGGACGACGTCCATCGCGAGGGAATGACGGAGGTCACCGCCGCGGACTTCGCTTCCGCGAAGCAGATGGGCTGCACCATCAAGCTCCTCGCCATCTGCGAGCGGGCCGCCGACGGCCGCTCCGTCAGCGCCCGCGTCCACCCGGCGATGATCCCGCTGACCCACCCGCTGGCGTCGGTGCGCGAGGCGTACAACGCGGTCTTCATCGAGGCGGACGCGGCCGGCCAGCTGATGTTCTACGGCCCGGGCGCGGGCGGCGCGCCGACCGCCTCCGCCGTCCTCGGCGACCTCGTCGCCGTCTGCCGCAACAAGGTCGCCGAGGCCACCGGCCCCGGCGAGTCCGCCTATACGCGCCTGCCGGTGTCCGCCATGGGCGAGGTGGTCACCCGCTACCACATCAGCCTCGATGTGGCCGACAAGCCGGGTGTGCTGGCCCAGGTCGCCACGGTCTTCGCCGAGCACGGCGTCTCCATCGACACGGTTCGCCAGCAGGGCAAGGACGGCGAGGCCTCCCTCGTCGTCGTCACGCACCGGGCCTCCGACGCGGCCCTGTCCTCCACGGTCGAAGCCCTCCGCAAGCTGGACACGGTCCGTGACGTGGCCAGCATCATGCGGGTCGAGGGTGAGTAAGGCGAGTAAGGCGTCAGGCGAAGCAGGGAACAAGGGATAACGAGAGCAATGTCTGCCAACATCAGCCGTCCCGCCGCCTCCGGCACCCACCAGTGGCGCGGCATCATCGAGGAATACCGCGACCGTCTTCCGGTCACCGCCGACACCCCGGTCGTCACCCTGCGGGAGGGCGGCACGCCGCTCGTCCCCGCCCAGGTGCTCTCCGAGCGCACGGGATGCGAGGTCCACCTCAAGGTCGAGGGCGCCAACCCCACCGGGTCCTTCAAGGACCGGGGCATGACCATGGCCATCACCCGGGCGAAGGAAGAGGGAGCGCGCGCGGTCATCTGCGCCTCCACGGGCAACACCTCCGCCTCGGCCGCCGCCTACGCCGTACGGGCCGGGATGGTCTGCGCCGTGCTCGTACCCCAGGGCAAGATCGCCCTGGGCAAGATGGGCCAGGCGCTCGTGCACGGCGCCCGCATCCTCCAGGTCGACGGCAACTTCGACGACTGTCTGACGCTGGCGCGCGGGCTGTCCGAGAACTACCCCGTGGCGCTGGTGAATTCGGTCAACCCGGTGCGTATCGAGGGGCAGAAGACGGCCGCGTTCGAGATTGTGGACGCGCTGGGTGACGCGCCCGACATTCACGTGCTTCCTGTGGGCAACGCGGGGAACATCACCGCCTACTGGCGCGGCTACCGCGAGTACGCCGCCGACAAGGTCTCGACCCACAACCCCCGGATGTGGGGATTCCAGGCTTCCGGTTCCGCGCCGATCGTGCGGGGCGAGCCGGTGCGGGACCCCCACACCATCGCCACCGCGATCCGGATCGGCAACCCGGCGTCCTGGGAGTACGCGGAGGCCGCCCGGGACGAGTCGGGCGGGCTGATCGATGAAGTGACCGACCGACAGATTCTTGCCGCTTACCGGCTGTTGGCCTCTCAGGAGGGGGTCTTCGTCGAGCCGGCGTCGGCCGCCAGCGTGGCAGGTCTGCTGAAGGCTGCCGAGCTCGGGCTCGTGGATCCGGGGCAGAAGATTGTCTGTACGGTCACCGGGAATGGGCTCAAGGATCCTGATTGGGCTGTGGCGGGGGCGCCCCAGCCGCTTACCGTTCCGGTGGATGCCGGGGTTGCTGCGCGGGAGCTTGGGCTCGTCTGACCGTTGCCGGGTGCCGCCCGGTGGGGCGGAACGGGGTGGGTGCACGTCCGTGGTCCGGTTGCGCCCACCCTCCCCCAGCTACCGCTGGGAGGTGCCCCCAGCCCTGCGGAACGATTGCCCACACCCTGTGCAAAGCCGACAGATGCACAGGTAGCAGTGCGACACGCATCGTGCGCCTCCTGTGCGCCCTATGTCGCCACTGAACCTTCCTTCGATAGGCTGTGTTCACTCCGCCCCGTCGCTGACCGTGCCGTCCCCACGCGGTATCGCCGTCGCGGCCTTTGCGGATGTCGCATGTCATCAACCACGGTTACACCAAGGAGAGTCATCGAGCGATGGCCGGTCCCGCCTTCCGCGCCGCCGCCGTCCGAGTGCGCACCCCCGCCACCAGCGCCAATCTCGGTCCCGGCTTCGACGCCCTCGGCCTGTCCCTGAACCTCTACGACGATGTCGTGGTCCGGGTGGCGGAATCGGGGCTGCACATCGATATCGCCGGCGAGGGTGCCGACACCCTCCCGCGCGACGAGAGCCACCTGCTCGTACGGTCCTTGCGCACCACCTTCGACCTGCTCGGCGGCCAGCCGCGCGGGCTGGAGGTCGTCTGCGCCAACCGCATTCCGCACGGCCGGGGTCTCGGCTCCTCCTCCGCCGCCATCTGCGCGGGCATCGTCGCCGCCCGCGCGGTGACCATAGGCGGGGCCGAGAAGCTCGACGACGCGGCCATGCTGGAGCTGGCCACCGAGATCGAGGGCCACCCCGACAACGTCGCGGCCTGTCTGATGGGCGGGTTCACCCTCGCCTGGATGGAGTCGGGGGTGGCGCGGGCCATTCGGATGGACCCGGCGGATTCCATCGTTCCGGTGGTCTTCGTGCCGTCGGCGGCAGTACTCACCGAGACCGCGCGCGGCCTGCTGCCGCGCAGCGTTCCCCATGTGGACGCGGCCGCCAACGCCGGGCGTGCCGCTCTGCTCGTCGAGGCCCTGACCAGGCGTCCCGAGCTGCTGCTGCCGGCCACCGAGGACCGGCTCCACCAGGACTACCGCGCTCCGGCGATGCCGGAGAGCGTGGCCCTGGTCAACCGACTGCGGGCGGACGGCGTCCCCGCGGTCATCTCCGGCGCGGGCCCCACGGTGCTCGCGCTGGTCGAGGACGGTGCGGCCGACAAGGTCGCACGGCTGGCGGGCGAGGGATGGGCGGCGAACCGCCTGGCCCTCGACTCCGGGGGGACGAGCGTGCTGCCGCTCGCCTGACCAGCGGTGCCCGGGGTGTCCAGGGGGTGCCCCGGGCCAGGAAAAAAACACGATTGCCGGTCTTGGAGAGGGGGAATGTTTGTGGGATCCGGTAGTGTTAACCTCAAGTCTGCACCCGAAGCCACATCGGCTCGGTGCTCTGTGTCCCGATCAGGGACCGCTTTTCTTCCGGGAGCCTCCCCAACTGCCTGAGCAGCCTGCCTGAGCAGTTTCGAGCACGCTCCGGAATCGGCGTGGGCGACATGAGTGAAGCGTTATGTCGTGCCCTTCCCTCATTTCTTCACGCCGACAGCAACGCACTGATTTTTTCTTCCGCCGTGACAAAGCGGCGAACCACCGCCCCGGCCCGGTCCGCACGCAAGGACCGCAGCCGGACAGCACAACCGGTCGCCGAGCCAAGACAGGCCGACGCCCGCTCCAGGGAAGGACCCCTTCGTGAGCGACACCACCGATCTGATGGGCGTGAACGCCGACAGCTCCGTCGGCAATGCCTCCGCGCCCGCCACGGACGCTCCCGCCGCGTCCGCCACCGGTGCTGCCACCGCCCCCAAGCGGCGCCGCTCGGGCACCGGCCTCGACGCCATGGTCCTGGCCGAGCTCCAGCAGCTCGCTTCCGGCCTCGGCATCAAGGGCACCGCGCGGATGCGCAAAGGCCAGCTGATCGAGGTCATCAAGGAGAAGCAGGCCGGTGGCGGCGCCGCCGCGCCGGCCAAGACCGAGCCCGCCGCTGCCGCCGAGGCCAAGCCGAAGCGCCGTGCGACCTCCCGGGCCCGTACGGGCGAGGCCGCGGCCGAGAAGCCCGCCGAGAAGGCTGCCCAGCAGCAGATCGAGATCCCGGGCCAGCCGGCCGGGGACGAGGCCCCGGCCGGTGAGCGTCGCCGTCGGCGCGCCACCGCCCCCGCGGGCAGCCCCGAGCAGGCCGCTGCCGAGGCCCGTACCGAGGCCAAGGCCGAGGTCCGCGTCGAGGAGCGCGCCGAGGCCAAGGCCGAGGCCGCCGTCGACACCGCCGAGGGCAAGTCCGCCAAGGGCGAGCGCCAGGACCGCGCCGAGCGCGGCCAGAAGGGCGAGCGCCGGGAACGTGGCGAGCGGGGCGAGCGCGGTGAGCGTGGCGAGCGCCGTGAGCGCGACCGCCGCGGCAACCGCGACGGCGACGCCGGCCAGCAGGGCGCGGGCCGTCAGCAGCAGCAGCAGCGCGGCGACCGTGCCCCCCAGGGCGGCCCGCAGGACGAGGACGACTTCGACGGCGGCCGCCGTGGCCGTCGCGGCCGCTACCGCGACCGTCGCGGCCGTCGTGGCCGTGAGGAGTTCGGCCCCGGCGAGCCGCAGGTCGCCGACGACGATGTGCTGATCCCCGTCGCGGGCATCCTCGACATCCTCGACAACTACGCCTTCATCCGGACCTCCGGCTACCTGCCGGGCCCGAACGACGTCTACGTCTCCCTGGCCCAGGTCCGCAAGAACGGCCTGCGCAAGGGCGACCACGTCACCGGCGCGGTCCGTCAGCCCAAGGACGGCGAGCGGCGTGAGAAGTTCAACGCGCTCGTCCGCCTGGACTCGGTCAACGGCATGGCGCCCGAGACCGGCCGCGGCCGTCCCGAGTTCGGCAAGCTCACCCCGCTCTACCCGCAGGACCGGATGCGGCTGGAGACGGACCCGGGCGTGCTGACGACCCGCATCATCGACCTGGTCGCCCCCATCGGCAAGGGCCAGCGCGGTCTGATCGTGGCCCCGCCGAAGACCGGTAAGACCATGATCATGCAGGCGATCGCCAACGCGATCACCACCAACAACCCCGAGTGCCACCTGATGGTCGTCCTGGTCGACGAGCGTCCGGAAGAGGTCACCGACATGCAGCGGTCGGTCAAGGGCGAGGTCATCTCCTCGACCTTCGACCGCCCGGCCGAGGACCACACCACCGTCGCCGAGCTGGCCATCGAGCGCGCCAAGCGCCTCGTGGAGCTGGGTCACGACGTGGTCGTCCTGCTGGACTCGATCACCCGTCTGGGCCGCGCCTACAACCTGGCCGCCCCTGCCTCGGGCCGCATCCTGTCCGGTGGTGTCGACTCCACGGCGCTCTACCCGCCGAAGAAGTTCTTCGGTGCCGCGCGCAACATCGAGGACGGCGGCTCGCTGACCATCCTGGCCACCGCGCTGGTCGAGACCGGCTCGCGGATGGACGAGGTGATCTTCGAGGAGTTCAAGGGCACCGGCAACATGGAGCTCAAGCTCGACCGGAAGCTCTCGGACAAGCGCATCTTCCCGGCCGTGGACGTGGACGCCTCCAGCACCCGCAAGGAGGAGATCCTGCTGGGCGGCGAGGAGCTGGCCATCGTCTGGAAGCTCCGCCGGGTGCTGCACGCGCTGGACTCGCAGCAGGCCATCGAGCTGCTCCTCGACAAGATGAAGCAGACGAAGTCCAACGCCGAGTTCCTGATGCAGATCGCGAAGACCACGCCCTCCTCGGGCAACGGCAACGACTGATCCACGGCGACCGCCGGCAGGGCCCCTCAGGCCCGCGAAACCTCCCCCGTCACCTTTGTGACCGGGGAGGTTTCGCTTTTTGTGATCTTCCCGTGACCTTTTGAGACATGCGCCACAGCCGGCCACCGCCGAAATGGCCGGAACGACCGGCCCCCGAATGGCCGAAATCCCAGGTGGCAAGGGGCGGAACGGGATCACACGCTCCACTTTCGCCACGGCTTTTCTAAGACGGCCCTCAGAGTCCGCTGTGCAACCCTGGCGCAGACTTCCCCGTCAACCAGCAGGGGGCGACGTACAGCGAAGGACTGAGGAGCGCATGGCCGACGACAGCAGGGGTACGCGAGCGGGTTCGCACCGCCGCCGTGCCGGGGGCACACGCGGCCGCCGCCGTAAGCCTCCCGTGCGCCGCAAGGGCCGCCGAATAGCCGCCTGGAGCGCCGGCGCCCTGGTGCTGCTCGGCGGCACCGGCGCGGGGTTCCTCTACTTCAAGCTCAACGGCAACCTCAGCAGCGTCGACATCAACGGCGCGCTGGGCAAGAACCGGCCGCAGAACATCGACAACGGCTCGATGGACATCCTGGTCCTCGGCTCCGACTCCCGGGCCGGCGCCAACAACAAGTACGGCCGGGACGAGGGCAGCTCCCGTTCCGACACGGCGATGATCGTCCACGTCTACGCGGGGCACCAGAAGGCCAGCGTCGTCTCCATCCCGCGCGACACCATCGTCTCCCGCCCCGATTGCGTCACCCCGAACGGCAAGACGGCCCCGGCGGTCAAGCGCGAGCAGTTCAACGAGGCGTACTCGGTCGGCGGCGCGGTCTGCGCGGTCAAGACCGTCGAGGCGATGACCGACGTCCGGATGGATCACTACATGGAGGTCGACTTCGCCGGCTTCCAGAAGCTGATCGACAACCTGGGCGGCGTGGAGGTCACCACCACCAAGCCCATCAACGACAAGTGGAGCCACCTCAAGCTCGACGCGGGCACCCACAAGCTCAACGGCGAGCAGTCCCTCGGTCTGGTCCGCACCCGCCACGGCGTGGGCGACGGCAGCGACCTCGGCCGGATCAAGCTCCAGCAGGCGTTCATCAAGGCGCTGATCAATCAGGTGAAGTCCGTCGGCCTGTTCACCAGCCCCACCAAGCTCTACGGAATCGCCGACGCCGCCACCAAGTCGCTCACCACCGACAAGGACCTGGCCTCCGTCGACAAGCTCTACGGCTTCGCCAACAGCCTCAAGGGCATCAGCTCCGACAACATGCACATGGTGACCCTCCCCGTCGGCCCCGACCCCCGTGACCAGGACCGCGTGGTCCCGCTCACGGAGCAGTCGAAGCTGCTCTGGCAGGCGCTGAAGAACGACCAGGACATCCCCGAGGCCGCGACCAAGGACGGCGACGGAGCGAAGACCCAGGCCGACGGCGTGGTCAAGTAGCCCCGGCGCCCCCGGCCCCAGCTGCGGGAATATCCGGCGGCCACCCCCCGTTTTGGGGGATACGGCCAGTACTGGCAGACTGGTACGTCGGCCCCGGTTCACGTACGGCAATCCCGCCTGTGCGACCCGGAGCCCTCCCGAACCTAGGAGAACCCCTTGAAGCGCGACATCCACCCGGAGTACGCGGAGACCCAGGTCAGCTGCACCTGTGGCGCCTCCTTCACCACCCGTAGCACCATCGGCGCCGCCAACATCCGCGCCGAGGTCTGCTCCGAGTGCCACCCGTTCTACACGGGCAAGCAGAAGATCCTCGACACCGGTGGCCGTGTGGCGCGGTTCGAGGCCCGCTTCGGCAAGCAGGCCGCGGCCAAGTAGCGACCCGCAGGCGCCGGTCTTCGGCCGCCCAGTTCACGCTGGGCGCCCGGACCGGCGCTTTGTCGTCCAGCAGGCCCGTCACTTCCAGCAGCTAGGGAAACTTGATGTTCGAGGCAGTCGAGGAACTGATCGGCGAGCACGCCGACCTCGAGAAGCGGCTCGCCGACCCCGCCGTGTTCGCGGACCAGGCCAACGCCCGCAAGCTCAACAAGCGCTACTCCGAGCTGACCCCGATCGTCGGTACCTACCGCGCCTGGAAGCAGGCCGGCGAGGACATCGCGACGGCGCGCGAGCTCGCCGCCGAGGACCCGGACTTCGCCGCCGAGGTGAAGGTGCTGGAGCGCGGCCGCGAGGAGCTCACCGAGAAGCTGCGCCTGCTGCTCGTCCCGCGCGACCCCAGCGACGACAAGGACGTCATCCTCGAGATCAAGGCGGGCGCCGGCGGCGACGAGTCCGCGCTCTTCGCGGGTGACCTGCTGCGGATGTACCTGCGCTACGCCGAGCGCGTCGGCTGGAAGACCGAGATCATCGACTCCACCGACTCCGAGCTGGGCGGCTACAAGGACGTCCAGGTCGCGGTGAAGACCAAGGGCGGCAACGGCGCCACCGAGCCCGGCCAGGGCGTCTGGGCCCGGCTGAAGTACGAGGGCGGCGTCCACCGCGTCCAGCGCGTGCCCGCCACCGAGTCCCAGGGCCGGATCCACACCTCCGCGGCCGGTGTGCTCGTCACGCCCGAGGCGGAGGAGGTCGAGGTCGAGATCAACATGAACGATCTCCGCATCGACGTCTACCGCTCCTCCGGCCCCGGCGGCCAGTCCGTGAACACCACCGACTCCGCCGTGCGCATCACCCACCTGCCCACCGGTGTGGTCGCCTCCTGCCAGAACGAGAAGAGCCAGCTCCAGAACAAGGAGCAGGCCATGCGCATCCTGCGCTCCCGGCTGCTGGCCGCCGCCCAGGAGAAGGCCGAGGCCGAGGCCGCGAGCGCGCGCCGCAGCCAGGTGCGCACCGTCGACCGTTCCGAGAAGATCCGCACCTACAACTTCCCGGAAAACCGCATTTCGGATCACCGCGTCGGTTTCAAGGCGTACAACTTGGACCAGGTGCTCGACGGCGAGCTGGACGCGGTCATCCAGGCGTGCGTCGACGCCGACTCGGCGGCGAAGCTCGCCGACGCCCAGTAATCTCCGCCCCGACCCGCACGTCCCCGCCGACCGGCGCCCGACAAGAAGTGAGGAAGGCCCAGTGAACCTGCTGCTCGCCGAGGTGGCCCAGGCCACCCAGCGGCTGGCCGACGCCGGCGTACCTTCCCCCCGCTTCGACGCGGAGGAACTCGCCGCGTTCGTGCACGGCGTGAAGCGGGGTGAGCTCCACAACGTCAAGGACGCCGACTTCGACGCCCGCTACTGGGAGGCCATCGCGCGCCGTGAGGCCCGTGAGCCGCTCCAGCACATCACCGGGCGGGCCTTCTTCCGCTATCTGGAGCTCCAGGTCGGCCCCGGTGTCTTCGTGCCCCGCCCGGAGACCGAGTCGGTCGTCGGCTGGGCCATAGACGCCGTACGGGCCATGGACGTCGTCGAGCCCCTGATCGTCGACCTGTGCACGGGCTCCGGCGCCATCGCGCTCGCCCTCGCGCAGGAGGTGCCGCGCTCGCGCGTGCACGCCGTGGAGCTGGACGAGACCGCCCACTCCTGGGCCCGCAAGAACACCGAGGGCTCGCGCGTCCAGCTGCACCAGGGGGACGCCCTCGCGGCCCTGCCCGAGCTGGACGGCCAGGTCGACCTGGTGATCTCCAACCCGCCGTACATCCCGCTCACCGAGTGGGAGTACGTCGCCCCGGAGGCCCGCGACCACGACCCCGAACTCGCCCTGTTCTCCGGCGAGGACGGCCTGGACACCATCCGCGGCCTGGAGCGCACCGCGCACCGGCTGCTGCGTCCCGGCGGCGTCGTCGTCATCGAGCACGCCGACACCCAGGGCGGCCAGGTGCCGTGGATCTTCACCGAGGAGCGGGGCTGGGCCGACGCGGCCGATCACCCCGACCTCAACAACCGGCCGCGTTTCGCGACCGCCCGCAAAGCGACGCCCTGATGGTCCCCGCGGCCGTCACCGGCGAACGACACCAGACACAGAATCCGTACGAGGAGGTCCGTTAGATGGCACGGCGATACGACTGCAGCGACGCGACCGACCGCAAGACCGGTCTGCGCGAAGCGGCCGCCGCGGTCCGCCGCGGCGAGCTGGTCGTGCTGCCCACCGACACCGTCTACGGCATCGGTGCGGACGCCTTCAGCAGCGAGGCCGTCGGCGACCTCCTGCACGCGAAGGGCCGGGGCCGGGGCATGCCCTCGCCCGTCCTCGTCGGCTCCCCGAACACCCTCCACGGCCTGGTCACCGACTTCTCCGAGCAGGCGTGGGAGCTCGTCGACGCCTTCTGGCCCGGCGCCCTCACCCTCGTCGCCAAGCACCAGCCGTCGCTGACCTGGGACCTGGGCGAGACCCGCGGCACCGTCGCGGTCCGGATGCCGCTGCACCCCGTGGCCATCGAGCTGCTCAGCGAGTTCGGCCCCATGGCCGTCTCCAGCGCCAACCTCACCGGCCACCCCGCGCCGCAGACCTGCGACGCCGCGCAGGAGATGCTGGGCGACTCCGTCTCCGTCTACCTCGACGGCGGCCCGACCCCCGCCGACGTGCCGTCCTCCATCGTGGACGTCACCGGCAAGGTGCCCGTCCTGCTGCGCGCCGGCGCCATCAGCGCCGAGCAGCTCCGCGAGGTGGTACCCGACCTCGAGGTGGCCAATTGATCGCCCCGCAGGGGCGTGGCATAGCGGGACCGGACACCTCCACCGACACCTTCCGCATCCTCCACGTCAGCACCGGCAACGTCTGCCGCTCGCCCATCACCGAGCGGCTGACCCGCCATGCCCTCATCCGCCGGCTCGGCGACCCCTTCGGGGGCGGCCTGGTGGTGGAGAGCGCGGGCACCTGGGGTCACGAGGGCGCTCCCATGGAGGCCCACGCGGCCACCGTCCTGGCCGACCTCGGCGCCGACCCGCACGGCTTCATCGGCCGTGAGCTCCTGGACGAGCACGTCATCCGCGCCGACCTGGTCCTCACCGCCACCCGCGACCACCGCGCCCAGGTCATCTCCATGGGCCACTCGGCGGGCCTGCGCACCTTCACCCTGAAGGAGTTCACCCGGCTGGTACGGGCCATAGACCCCACGACCCTCCCGGACCCCGAGCGGGCCGGCGGGGTGGTCGAGCGCGCCCGCGCCCTGGTGCAGGCCGCCGCCGCCCTGCGCGGCTGGCTGCTGGCGCCCAACGCGGAGGCCGACGAGGTCCACGACCCCTACGGCGCCCCGATCACCTTCTTCCGCTCCATCGGCGACGAGATCAACCAGGCGCTCGACCCGGTCGTCACCGCGCTCACGGGAGTCTCCACCCGGGCCTGACGGCTCACAATCGGACAAATCGGCCGATCGCGGGCCTACAGTTGGTGCTGAGACCGTCGCGCCGCACAGCCCGGAGCCAGCGATGCCCATCAGCCCCACGCCCACCAGGGACATCGGCACACCCCGTGCCACCGCGACCGGGGCACGCTCCCCGGCGCTCCCCGCATGGGGACGCGGCTTCGACGCGCTCACCCGCACCGACCCCGAGCTCGCCGGCCTCCTCCTCGCCGAGGCCGAGCGCCAGGCGACCGGGCTCCAGCTCATCGCCGCCGAGAACTTCACCTCGCCGGCTGTCCTCGCCGCCCTCGGCTCCCCGCTGACCAACAAGTACGCCGAGGGCTACCCCGGCGCCCGCCACCACGGCGGCTGCGAGCTGGTCGACCTCGCCGAGCGCACCGCCGTGGAGCGCGCCAAGGCCCTCTTCGGAGCCGAGCACGCCAACGTCCAGCCGCACTCCGGCACCGCTGCCGTACTGGCCGCCTACGCGGCCCTGCTGCGCCCCGGCGACACGGTCCTGGCCATGGCGCTGCGGCAGGGCGGCCACCTCACCCACGGCTCGCCCGCCAACTTCTCCGGCCGCTGGTTCGACTTCGCCGGCTACGGCACCGACCCCGACACCGGTCTCATCGACCACGCGGAGGTGCGCGCCCTGGCCCGCGAGAAGCGGCCCCGGGCCATCGTCTGCGGTTCCACCTCCTACCCCCGCCACCCCGACTACGCGGCCTTCCGCGAGATCGCCGACGAGGTGGGCGCGTATCTGATCGTCGACGCCGCCCACCCCATGGGGCTGATCGCCGGGGGAGCGGCGCCCAGCCCCGTCCCGTACGCCGACATCGTCTGCGGCACCACCCACAAGGTGCTGCGCGGACCGCGCGGCGGGCTGCTCCTGTGCGGCTCCCGGCTCGCGGAGCGGGTGGACCGGGCGGTCTTCCCCTTCAGCCAGGGCGGGGCCCAGATGAACACCGTCGCCGCGAAGGCCGTCGCCTTCGGCGAGGCCATGACGCCGGCCTTCACCGACTACGCCCACCGGGTCGTCGGCAACGCCCGGACGCTGGCCGAGGCGCTGGCCGCCGAGGGTCCGCGCGTGCTCACCGGAGGCACCGACACCCACCTGGTCGTCGCCGACGTCTCCCCGCTGGCCCTGGAGGCCGCCACGGCCCGTAGGAGGCTCGCGGCGGCGGGGATGGTGCTGGATGTCTGCGGACTGCCCCCGGGGCCCGCACGCGGCCTGCGGATGGGCACGGCGGCCATCACGACCCAGGGGATGGGAGAGGCGGAGACGCGCCGGGTGGCGGCCCTCCTGGGGGCCGCCCTGCGCGGCGACCGTCCCGAGGGCCGGCTGAGGGTGGAGGTGACCGAGCTGGTCGCGGGTTTCCCGCCGTATCGCGCGGGAGGGTGAGGCCGCCGGCCCGCCGGAGGTGATCCACAACGTGCCCAGTTGTGATCATTTGCAACCGGGGCCGGGCGCCTTACGTCTTCCCCTCCGTTCACGGTTCGGGGGTGGACCCGAATATGGTGTGAGGCTGTGATGTCCAGCGCTATCCCTGGGGCAGCCCGTGCGTGAATACCTGCTGACGTTGTGCGTCACCGCGGCGGTCACCTACCTGCTGACGGGCCCGGTGCGGAAGTTCGCGATCGTGGCCGGCGCCATGCCGGAGATCCGCGCGCGCGACGTCCACCGGGAACCGACGCCCCGCCTCGGCGGTATCGCCATGTTCGGCGGACTGTGCGCGGGCCTGCTGATGGCCGCCCACCTGTCCAACCTGAAGTCCGTCTTCGAGCTCTCCAACGAGCCACGGGCCCTGCTCTCGGGCGCCGGGCTGATCTGGATCCTCGGGGTGCTGGACGACAAGTGGGGCGTGGACGCCCTGGTGAAGCTGGGCGGTCAGATGATCGCCGCGGGCGTGATGGTGCTCCAGGGCCTGACGATCCTGTGGATCCCCGTGCCCGGCGTGGGCTCCGTCTCGCTGACCCCGATGCAGGGCACCCTGCTGACGGTCGCGCTGGTGGTGATCACCATCAACGCCGTGAACTTCGTCGACGGCCTCGACGGCCTGGCCTCGGGCATGGTGTGCATCGCCGCGGCCGCGTTCTTCATGTACGCCTACCGGCTCTGGTTCGGGCACGGCCTGGAGGCCGCCGCCCCCGCGACGCTCTTCGCCGCGGTGCTGATGGGCATGTGCCTGGGCTTCCTGCCGCACAACATGCACCCGGCGCGGATCTTCATGGGCGACTCCGGCTCGATGCTCATCGGCCTGGTCATGGCCGCCGGTGCCATCTCCATCACCGGCCAGGTCGACCCCGACGCCCTCAAGCTGTGGGCGGGTTCCGAGCGGGCCGCCATCCAGGCGATGGTGCCGGTCTACATTCCCCTGCTGCTGCCGCTGACGGTGATCGCGGTGCCGGTGGCCGACCTGCTGCTGGCGATCGTGCGGCGCACGTGGAAGGGGCAGTCGCCGTTCGCAGCCGACCGGGGGCATCTCCACCACCGGCTGCTGGAGCTCGGCCACTCGCACAGCCGGGCCGTTTTCATCATGTACTTCTGGTCGGCGCTGATCGCCTTCGGCACGGTCGCCTACTCCGTGAACTCGGCGAGCGTCTGGGTCCTGCTGCTGATCGTCACCCTGAGCGCGATGGGCCTGGTGCTGCTGCTGATGCCGCGCTTCACGCCGCGGGCGCCGCGGTGGGCGGAGCGGTTCGTTCCGCCGCGCTACCGGCGCCGCAAGACCGCCGCTCCCGTGCCCGTCGCGGCGGCGGAGGACCGGGGCGAGGCGGAGCCCGTGCCCGCGGGGCTGCACGGGGCGACGGCCATCGGCGACCGGTCGCGTTTCGCCCACGCCCGGAAGATCGGCAGCAACCACTGAAGTCGCCGCATTAGCAGAGATCCATTGGCGTCGTCAGCCCCATGACCAGGTGCTTGACCCCTGCGTGTGACATGCGGCACACGATGTAGGTAAAGACCTCATCAAATAGTTTGTGATACCGTTCACGAAACCCTTGGTAGAGCCGAAGGACCGTAGTGCGACGGCCCTTCAGTCGCGCTGCGCGTCTCATTCCCGGGGATACGCTCGTTCACGACGAATCGTTGCTTCCAACCCTTCGCCGGAGAAACCCTTCATGCAGTCCAACGACGCCCGAACGCTTCTTCAGTGCGCCGTCCCGACCGCCGTTGTCGGCCTGGTCGCCGTCGCCGTCAGCGCCGTGGTCGCCGGCGGCAAGGGCGGGCTCGGCGCTGTCGTCGGCGTGCTCCTCACCGGCGCCGTCATGGGGACGGGGCTGATCATCCTGAATCGCACCGCGCGACTTCTGCCCCACCTGTTCCAGGCCATGGGTCTGCTGCTCTATACGACGCAGATCCTGCTCGTGGCCATTTTCCTTCTGGTGTTCAAGGACACGACGCTCTTCAACACCAAGAGTTTTGCCTTCTCGTTGCTCGCCGCGACCCTCGTGTGGATCGGGGCCCAGGCGCGTGCCTACATGAAGGCGAAGATCCTTTACGTCGATCCCGAGTCCGGAGACGCCAAGAAGTCCACTCCGGCCGGGTCGACGTCATGACCGGTAGGGCCGGGATAAATGGTCGCGTGCTCACCTGCTATCGTCCGGTGCCATCTGAGGTGCAGCGGGCGCAGGCAGCCGAATCCCCGGGTCCCACGGGTTCGAATCGGCTTCCGGTGCAGCTGACGCCTGCGATGACCGCCGGCCCGTGGCCGGCCTGCCGCACCCCTATCCGTAAGTCCAGTCCAGTGCCGTTCCGTGGCTGCGCGCCGCGCCGACACAACGAGGTTGCCGTACCTATGCGCCACGCTGAAGGAGCTCGCGGTGAGTGCTGACCAGACGCTGCTCGCCTTCGAGACCGATTGCCACATCTTCGAAGGGTGCGGCTTCCCGGCCCCGGGCCTCCACTCGTTCGTCTTCGAGCCGCTTTTCAAGATCGGCGGCTTCGAGTTCAACAAGCCGATGCTGCTGGCCCTGGTGGGCTCGCTCGTCGTCGTGGGGTTCTTCTGGGCAGCGTTCGGCAAGGCCAAGGTGGTCCCGGGCAAGCTTCAGATGATCGGTGAGACGGGCTACGACTTCGTCCGCCGTGGAATCGTCTACGAGGCGCTCGGAAAGAAGCAGGGCGACAAGTACGTCCCCTTCATGGTCTCGCTGTTCTTCTTCGTCTGGATCATGAACCTCTGGTCGATCATCCCGGTGGCTCAGTTCCCGGTGACGTCGATCATTGCCTACCCTGCCGGCCTGGCCCTGGTCGTCTACGTCATGTGGGTCTTCCTGACCTTCAAGAAGCATGGCTTCGCGGGCGGCTGGAAGAACATCACCGGCTACAACAAGGAGCTGGGCTGGGTTCTGCCGCTGATCGTGGTGATCGAGGCGCTGTCGAACCTGATCATTCGCCCGTTCACCCACGCGGTCCGGCTCTTCGCCAACATGTTCGCCGGTCACCTGCTGATCGTGATGTTCACCATCGCCAGCTGGTACCTGATGAACGGCATCGGCATCGCCTACGCGGGCGCTTCGTTCCTGATGACGGTCGCGATGACCGCCTTCGAGGTCTTCATCCAGGCAGTCCAGGCGTACATCTTCGTCCTCCTGGCCACCAGCTACATCCAGGGCGCGCTCTCCGAGCACCACTGAGCCAGCCCGCTCCCGCCCCGCAGAACAACCAACCCAGCCACATTGACGTCCGGTGGCCAACCCCCACCGGTCCGTGAAAGAGAAGGAAGAACCGGCATGTCCGCTCTCCAGACCCTCGCCTCCGCCGACGCCTTCACCGGCAGCGCCAGCGCGATCGGCTACGGCCTGGCCGCCATCGGCCCGGGCGTCGGCGTCGGCATCATCTTCGGCAACGGCACCCAGGCCCTGGCCCGTCAGCCCGAGGCGGCCGGCCTCATCCGCACCAACCAGATCATGGGCTTCGCCTTCTGTGAGGCGCTCGCCCTCATCGGCATCGTCATGGGCTTCGTGTTCAAGTAAACCGACCCAAGCGACAACCCCTTTTCGACGAAAGGCACTGATGTGTACGCCCTGACGCAGCTGGCGTCCGAGGAGATGGAGAACCCTCTCCTCCCGCCGATGCCAGAGCTCATCATCGGCCTGATCGCCTTCCTCATCGTCTTCGGGTTCCTCGGCAAGAAGCTCCTCCCGAACATCAACAAGGTTCTGGAGGAGCGCCGGGCGGCCATCGAGGGCGGCATGGAGAAGGCCGAGGCCGCACAGGCCGAGGCTCAGCAGGTTCTCGAGGACTACCGGGCCCAGCTCGCCGACGCCCGCCACGAGGCCGCGCGTCTGCGCCAGGAGGCGCAGGAGCAGGGCGTCGCGCTGATCGCCGAGATGCGCTCCGAGGGTCAGCGGCAGCGTGAGGAGATCATCGCCGCCGGTCACGCCCAGGTCGAGGCCGACCGCAAGTCCGCCGCGGCCGCGCTGCGCCAGGACGTCGGCCAGCTGGCCATCGACCTGGCCGGCAGGATCGTCGGCGAGTCCCTCACCGAGGCCGAGCGCCAGAGCCGGACCATCGACCGCTTCCTCGACTCGCTCGAGGTCAAGGCGGCCGACGAGACGAAGGCCGAGGCCACCCGATGAGCCTTGCGAGCCGGGAGGCCCTGGCCTCCGCACGGGAGCGCCTCGACGCGCTTGCGGACAACACCGCCGTGGACGCCGCCAAGCTCGCCGATGAGCTCGCGGCCGTCACCGCGCTGCTCGACCGCGAGGTCTCGCTGCGTCGTGTCCTCACCGACCCGGCGCAGACCGGCGAGGCCAAGGCCGAGCTGGCCCGGCGTCTGCTGGGCGGCCAGGTGGGCGGCGAGTGCGCCGACCTGGTGGCCGGCATGGTCCGCTCCCGCTGGTCGCGTTCGCGTGACCTGGTGGACGCGATCGAGGAGCTGGCGAGCGGTGCCGAGCTCATCGCCGCCGAGCGCGCCGACGACCTGGACGACGTCGAGGACGAGCTGTTCCGCTTCGGCCGGATCGCCACGTCGAACCCGGAGCTGCGTGCGGCTCTGACCGACAAGGTCGCGGACAAGGCCGCCAAGGCGACCCTGGTGCGCGAGCTGCTGGGCGGCCGGGCCAACCCGGTCACCGAGCGCCTCGTCGCCCGCCTGGTGACCGCGCCGCGTGGCCGTAGCCTGGAAGGCGGGCTCAACGCCCTCTCCAAGCTGGCCGCCGAGCGCCGTGACCGGATGGTCGCGGAGGTCGTCTCCGCGGTGCCGCTGAGCGATCAGCAGAAGCAGCGCCTCGGTGACGCGCTGGCCAAGCTGTACGGGCGACGCGTCCACCTGAACCTGGACATCGACCCCGAGGTCCTCGGTGGTGTCCAGGTGCGGATCGGCGACGAGGTCATCAACGGCACCATCGCGGACCGGCTCGCCGACGCGAGCCGCCGTATGGCCGGCTGACCAGCCACCAACTCAAGAGCAAACTGACGGCCCGAGTTGGGTCGACGGTGTCCTCTGGGGGCCCAGAGCAGCGCGGCTGCTGTGGGAGAACGTCCCCAGACCCCCAGAATTACTTCGGGCCCAACAAGGAGAGCAGGGAACCCAAATGGCGGAGCTCACGATCCGGCCGGAGGAGATCCGGGACGCACTGGAGAACTTTGTCCAGGCGTACAAGCCGGACGCGGCCTCGCGCGAGGAGGTCGGTACGGTCAGCCTTGCCGGCGACGGCATCGCGAAGGTCGAGGGTCTTCCCTCGGCCATGGCGAACGAGCTGCTGCGCTTCGAGGACGGCACCCTCGGTCTCGCCCTCAACCTTGAGGAGCGCGAGATCGGTGCGGTCGTCCTCGGCGAGTTCAGCGGCATCGAGGAGGGCCAGCCGGTGCAGCGCACCGGTGAGGTGCTCTCCGTCGCGGTCGGCGAGGGTTACCTCGGCCGCGTCGTCGACCCGCTGGGCAACCCGATCGACGGCCTCGGCGAGATCGCGACCGAGGGCCGCCGCGCCCTCGAACTGCAGGCCCCCGGCGTCATGGTCCGCAAGTCGGTCCACGAGCCGATGGAGACCGGCTACAAGGCCGTCGACGCGATGACCCCGGTCGGCCGCGGTCAGCGTCAGCTGATCATCGGTGACCGTCAGACCGGCAAGACCGCGCTGGCCATCGACACGATCATCAACCAGCGCGACAACTGGCGTTCGGGCGACCCGAACAAGCAGGTCCGCTGCATCTACGTCGCCATCGGCCAGAAGGGCTCCACCATCGCCTCCGTGCGAGGTGCCCTGGAGGAGGCCGGCGCCCTGGAGTACACGACGATCGTCGCGGCTCCGGCGTCCGACCCGGCCGGCTTCAAGTACCTCGCGCCGTACACCGGCTCGGCCATCGGCCAGCACTGGATGTACCAGGGCAAGCACGTCCTGATCGTCTTCGACGACCTGTCGAAGCAGGCCGACGCCTACCGTGCCGTCTCCCTGCTGCTGCGCCGCCCGCCGGGCCGTGAGGCCTACCCGGGTGACGTCTTCTACCTGCACTCGCGTCTGCTGGAGCGCTGCGCCAAGCTCTCCGACGAGATGGGTGCCGGTTCGATGACCGGTCTGCCGATCGTCGAGACCAAGGCGAACGACGTGTCGGCGTTCATCCCGACCAACGTCATCTCCATCACCGACGGCCAGTGCTTCCTGGAGTCGGACCTCTTCAACGCCGGTCAGCGCCCCGCGCTGAACGTCGGTATCTCGGTCTCCCGTGTCGGTGGCTCCGCCCAGCACAAGGCCATGAAGCAGGTCTCCGGCCGCCTCCGTGTGGACCTCGCCCAGTTCCGTGAGCTGGAGGCCTTCGCCGCCTTCGGTTCCGACCTGGACGCTGCCTCCAAGGCCGCCCTGGAGCGCGGTAAGCGCATGGTCGAGCTGCTGAAGCAGGGCCAGTACGCGCCGTACGCCACCGAGGACCAGGTCGTCTCCATCTGGGCCGGCACCACCGGCAAGATGGACGACGTTCCGGTCGAGGACATCCGTCGCTTCGAGCGTGAGCTGCTGGACCACCTCCACCGCGAGAACAAGGGTCTGATGACCTCGATCCGCGAGGGCGGCAAGATGTCCGACGACACCCTCCAGGCCGTGGGTGACGCGATCGCGTCCTTCAAGCAGCAGTTCGAGACCTCGGACGGCAAGCTGCTGGGCGAGGGCTGAGCATGGGTGCCCAGCTCCGGGTCTACAAGCGACGGATCAAGTCCGTCACTGCGACCAAGAAGATCACCAAGGCGATGGAGATGATCGCCGCCTCGCGCATCGTCAAGGCACAGCGCCAGGTGGCCGCGTCCACTCCGTACGCCAGTGAGCTCACCCGGGCAGTGACCGCGGTTGCCACCGGCTCCAACACCAAGCACGCCCTGACCACCGAGGTCGAGAACCCGGCCCGGGTCGCGGTCCTGCTCGTCACGAGCGACCGCGGTCTGGCCGGTGGCTACTCGTCCAACGCGATCAAGGCTGCCGGTCAGCTGACCGACCGCCTCAAGGCCGAGGGCAAGGACGTCGAGACGTACATCGTCGGCCGCAAGGGCGTCGCGTACTACGGCTTCCGCGAGCTCCCGGTCGCCGGGTCGTGGACGGGCTTCACCGACAGCCCGACCTACGCCGACGCCAAGCGCGTCGCCGGTCCGCTGATCGAGGCGGTCCGGCGGGACACGGCCGAGGGCGGCGTGGACGAGCTGCACATCGTCTTCACGGAATTCGTGTCGATGATGACGCAGACGCCGGTCGACAAGCGGCTGCTGCCGCTGAGCCTCGAGGTCACGGAGGACGAGGAGTCGGAGACGGCCAAGGACAAGATCCTGCCGCTGTTCGACTTCGAGCCCTCCGACGAGGCCGTGCTCGACGCACTGCTGCCGCGGTACGTCGAGTCCCGGATCTACAACGCCCTGCTTCAGGCCGCCGCTTCCGAGCACGCGGCCCGTCGCCGGGCGATGAAGTCGGCGACCGACAACGCCGAAGAGCTCATCAAGTCGCTCACGCGGCTTGCCAACGCGGCCCGACAGGCCGACATCACCCAGGAAATCAGCGAGATCGTCGGTGGCGCCAGTGCTCTGGCCGACGCGACCGCGGGGAGTGACCGATAAATGACCACCACTGTTGAGACGGCCGCCGCGACGGGCCGCGTCGCCCGGGTCATCGGCCCGGTCGTCGACGTGGAGTTCCCCGTCGACGCGATGCCGGAGATCTACAACGCCCTGACCGTCGAGGTCTCCGACCCGGCCGAGGCCGGCAAGAAGAAGATCCTGACGCTCGAGGTCGCGCAGCACCTGGGCGAGGGCGTCGTGCGCGCCATCGCCATGGAGCCCACCGACGGCCTGGTCCGCCAGGCCGTGGTGACCAACACCGGCGACGGCATCACCGTGCCCGTCGGCGACGTCACCAAGGGCCGGGTGTTCAACACCCTCGGCAAGATCCTGAACGACCCCGAGGCCGAGGCCGAGGTCACCGAGCGCTGGTCCATCCACCGCAAGGCCCCGGCGTTCGACCAGCTCGAGTCGAAGACCGAGATGTTCGAGACGGGTCTGAAGGTCGTCGACCTTCTCACCCCGTACGTCAAGGGCGGCAAGATCGGTCTGTTCGGTGGCGCCGGTGTCGGCAAGACCGTTCTGATCCAGGAAATGATCATGCGTGTGGCGAAGCTGCACGAGGGCGTTTCCGTCTTCGCCGGCGTGGGTGAGCGCACCCGTGAGGGCAACGACCTCATCCACGAGATGGCGGACTCCGGCGTTCTGGACAAGACCGCGCTGGTCTTCGGCCAGATGGACGAGCCCCCGGGCACCCGTCTGCGCGTCGCCCTGGCCGGTCTGACCATGGCGGAGTACTTCCGCGATGTGCAGAAGCAGGACGTGCTGTTCTTCATCGACAACATCTTCCGCTTCACCCAGGCCGGTTCCGAGGTCTCCACGCTGCTCGGCCGCATGCCGTCCGCCGTGGGTTACCAGCCGAACCTCGCCGACGAGATGGGCCTCCTCCAGGAGCGCATCACCTCGACCCGTGGTCACTCGATCACCTCCATGCAGGCGATCTACGTCCCCGCGGACGACCTGACCGACCCGGCCCCGGCGACGACCTTCGCCCACCTGGACGCCACGACCGTTCTGTCGCGTCCGATCTCGGAGAAGGGCATCTACCCGGCGGTCGACCCGCTGGACTCGACGTCCCGCATCCTGGACCCGCGCTACATCACGGCGGAGCACTACGCCGCGGCCTCCCGCGTCAAGGGGATCCTCCAGAAGTACAAGGACCTCCAGGACATCATCGCGATCCTCGGTATCGACGAGCTGGGCGAAGAGGACAAGCTGGTCGTCCACCGCGCCCGTCGCGTCGAGCGCTTCCTGTCGCAGAACACCCACGCGGCGAAGCAGTTCACCGGTGTCGACGGTTCCGACGTTCCGCTGGACGAGTCCATCGCCGCGTTCAACGCGATCTGCGACGGTGAGTTCGACCACTTCCCGGAGCAGGCCTTCTTCATGTGCGGTGGCCTCGAGGACCTCAAGAAGAACGCCAAGGAGCTGGGCGTCTCCTGATCCCGGGGCTCCTTGGAGCCCTGCGATCGACGGTCCGGGGGCGGGGCGCCCCCGCCCCCGGACCGTACGTCCCCTATTCTTTGACCCAACACCCGTCGTACCCGGCGGGTGGAGACCCGAGGAGCCACGTTGGCTGCTGAGTTGCACGTCGAGCTGGTCGCGGCGGACCGAAGCGTCTGGTCCGGCGAGGCCACTCTGGTCATCGCGCGTACCACATCGGGTGACATCGGCGTCATGCCCGGCCACCAGCCGCTGCTCGGTGTGCTGGAGTCCGGCCCGGTGACCATCAAGACCGCCGACGGCGTCGTCGTCGCCGCGGTGCACGGTGGGTTCATCTCCTTCGCCGACGACAAGCTCTCGCTGCTCGCCGAGATCGCGGAGCTTGCCGACGAGATCGACATCGAGCGCGCCGAGCGGGCGCTCGAGCGGGCCAAGTCGGAGGCCGACGCGGCCGCCGAGCGGCGCGCCGATGTCCGGCTGAAGGCGGTCACGGGCGTTCACTAGCCCCGATCCGCTTCGAGTACGACCCTCAGCCGCGGGCCGGCCTGGAATATCTCCAGGGCGGTCCGCGGCTGAGGCAATAACGCAGGTGCGGTTGCTCTAGATGATGCGAGGAGGTCGGTGGAGATGGTCCTCGCTCTGCTCGTGAGCGGCATCGTCGTTCTGCTGGTGCTGTTGGGGCTCTTCGTCTTCGGGCTGCGGAGACGGCTGATTCAGCGCTCCGGCGGCACTTTCGACTGCAGTCTGCGCTGGAACGTTCCGGAGGACGACCCTGAGCCCGCCGGCAAGGGCTGGATCTACGGGGTCGCCCGCTACAACGGCGACCGCATCGAATGGTTCCGCGTCTTCTCCTACGCCCCCCGGCCGCGCCGGATGCTGGAGCGGGACTCCATCGAGGTCATCGAGCGCCGCACCCCCCAGGGTGAGGAGGAGCTGGCGCTCCTTTCGGACGCCGTGGTGCTCGTCTGTCTCCACCGGGGGACGCGACTGGAGCTGGCCATGAGCGAGGACGCGCTGACCGGCTTCCTGGCCTGGCTGGAGGCGGCGCCTCCGGGGCAGAGGGTGAACGTCGCCTAGGCGTTCGTCTTTTCCTTCGCGGGCTCTTCCTTCGGCCAGATCGTGTAGCTCGCCGCGATCGCCAGATTGATGCCGATCACCAGCAGCATCTTGGTCTGCCAGTTCCGCAGCGAGCTGATGTCGCCCGAGCCCACGTACCAGACGGCGCATTGCAGCAGGCCGAGCGCCACGACCGCCGCGAGGATCCAGCGGCCGGCCGTCCTCCACTCGTGGACGGTGCGCTCCTTGCCGTACTTCGGCGGCTTGACCGGCGGCGGCCCGCCCGCGAAGCGGTGGGCGAAGCGCTGATCGGCCCACTTGATGGTGGAGTGGCCGAGCCCCACCGAGAAGCCCAGATAGACGGCGGCCAGCCCGTGCTTCCAGTCGGCCGTCGCGCCGTTCCTCAGATCGATCGCGGTGGCGATCAGCAGCACCAGCTCCAGCACCGGCTCCAGCAGCAGTACCGCGACCCCCGTACGCGGCATGCGGGCCAGGTAGCGGAAGCTGAGCCCGGCCACCAGCAGGATCCAGAAGCCGATCTCACAGACGACGATCAGCGTGACGATCACGGTTCCCTCCCTTTCCTCACCTCCAGACTGACCGCCACGACCTGCGGTTTCTTCGCCCGGTGTGAGGAGGTGGGACTGCATCCTTCGATGTACTCCACGCCTTTCGGCCCGGCGCCGGAGGCGAGGACCGCGCGCCCGGTGACGTGCTGAGATGGACCCATGCCCAGCCTTCCCCTCCGCCCGCCCGGCCGTGTCGACGCGGCCATCGCCGTCACCGGGCTGCTCGGCGGGCTTCTGCTGTACGCGCTGGGGCTGATCAGCCACGCCGCCCTGCCGGGGGTGCCGCGGCGGTTCGCGCTGCTCGCCCTCGCCGCGATGGCGGGCGCGGAGCTGCTGCGGCGCAGGGCGCCGCTGGTGGCGCTGGGCATCGGGACGGCCGCCCTGACCCTGGACGTCTTCGCGGGCAGCCTCATCGCCAATGTCGTGATGTTCACCGATCTCGTCTACGCGGCCGTGCTCTACGGCCCGCCCGCCGCCTACCGCTTCATCCCCCGGGCCACCGAGGTGCTCACCGTGCTCGGCACGCTGCTGGCCCTCGCGCTGATGCGGGAGCCCGCCGCGCTGCTGGTCGGCATCGCGCTGGCCGTCCTGACCATCGCCCCCGCCTGGACCGGGGCGGGCGTACGGGTGCACCGCGACGCCGCGCAGGCCGCCCGGCTGACGGCGGAGCGGACCGCGCTCCTGGCGGAGCTGGACCGGCGCGAGGCCGTGTCCGCCGAACGGGCCCGGATGGCACGGGAGCTCCACGACATGGTCGCGGGCCATCTGTCGGCCATCGCCATCCACTCCTCGGCCGCGCTGTCGATCGACGAGCCGGGGGCCTCCCGGGAGGCGCTCGGGGTGATCCGGGAGAACAGCGTCCAGGGCCTGGCGGAGATGCGCCGGCTGATCGGCCTGCTGAGGGAGACGGCCGGCGCGGACCGGCCCGCCCCCACGCCCCGGCTCGACGGCCTCGACGCCCTGCTGGAACGGGCCCGCACCAGCGTCCGGGACGACCGCTTCTCCTTCGTACTGCGCGACGGCCGGGGAACGGGCGCGCTGCCCGTACCGGTGGAGCTCGCGGCGTACCGGATCGTCCAGGAGTCGCTGACGAACGCGGTGAAGCACGCCGCCTCCGGCGAGGTGACCGTGGAGCTGGAACGGGTGGCCGGCGGCGGCCCGCTGACCGTCCGGGTGACGAGCCCCCTGGGCACGGCCCGCCCGGGGCCCAGGGCGCCGGGCGCGGGCGCCGGGCTCGTCGGCATGCGGGAGCGCGTCGCGCTGCTGAACGGGGAGTTCGAGGCGGGGCCGGTGGACGGGACATGGACGATCCGGGCGGTGCTGCCCGTGGACGAGGAGAGGTCGGAGAAGTCATGACGGTCATGACAGGGTCGGTACGGGTCCTCGTCGCCGAGGACCAGGCCGCGGTGCGGTCCGGGCTGGTGCTCATCCTGCGCTCGGCGCCCGGCGTCGAGGTCGTCGGGGAGGCGGCCGACGGCGAGGAGGCCGTGCGGCTGGCCCGGGAGCTGCGCCCCGACGTGGTGCTGATGGACATTCAGATGCCCCGGCTGGACGGGGTGTCCGCCACCCGGCTGGTCACCGCCGAGGGGATCGCCGATGTGCTGGTGCTGACCACTTTCGACCTCGACGAGTACGTCTTCGGCGCGCTGCGGGCGGGCGCGGCCGGTTTCCTGCTGAAGGACAGCGAGGCGGCGGACCTGGTGGCGGCCGTCCGGACGGTGGCCCGGGGCGAGGGGATGATCTCACCGGCCGTCACCCGTCGGCTCATCGCGGAGTTCGCGCGCCCCGCGCCCGTCCGCCCGGAGTCCGGGGACGGCGCGGCCGCGCTGGAGACGCTCACCCGGCGGGAACGGGAGGTGCTGGTGTGCCTGGGGGAGGGGTTGTCGAACGCGGAGGTCGCGGGGCGGCTGGGGATGGCCGAGGCGACGGTGAAGACGCATGTGAGCAGGCTGCTGGCGAAGCTGGAGCTGCGCAGCCGGGTGCAGGCCGCGGTGCTGGCCCGGGAATGGGGTCTGGTCCAGACCTCTTGACCATTGGTACGGACCTTCTTACGCTCCCCTCACAACGCGCACCCCCCACCCTGTTCTGGCCCTCACCCGAGGAGCACGCCGTGCACACAGGAATACCGGGACACGCAACCCTCCATCCTCTTCTCAGATGTAACCGCTTACGGGCCGTCATGGCGGCCCTCACCGCCCTGCTGCTCCCCATCGGCCTGATCGTCGGCCTGGCCGCCCCGGCCCATGCCGCCGCCTCCGCGTCGGCGACATTCGTCAAGACCTCCGACTGGGGGACGGGCTTCCAGGGCGCCTGGACCATCAAGAACACCGGTACGACCGGCATCGACTCCTGGACCGTCGAGTGGGACTTCCCCGCCACGACGACGGTCGGCTCCTACTGGGACGCCCTGGTCAGCAGCTCCGGAACGCACTTCACCGGCAAGAACCGCGAGTACAACGGCACGATCGCGCCCGGCGCGAGCGTCACCTTCGGCTTCGTCGCCGCCGGGGACGGCAGCCCCACCGGCTGCAAGGTCAACGGCGGCGGCTGCGACGGCTCCTCACCCGGCGACGAAGGGCCGGGCGCGCCGGGCACCCCGATTGCCGCGTCCGTCACCGCGAACAGCGTCGCGCTGAAGTGGACGGCCGCGACGAGCGGCAAGGGCATCAAGAACTACGACGTCCACCGCTCCGGGACGAAGATCGCGACGGTCGCCAAGCTCGCCTACGCCGACTCCGGGCTGAGCGCGGGCACCGAGTACACCTACACGGTCGTCGCCCGCGACACCGCCGACCGGACCGGCCCGGCCAGCGCCCCGCTGACCGTACGGACCACGGGCGGAGGCGGCGGCGACCCCCAGCCGGGCGGCGACTACGCCAAGGTCGGCTACTTCGTGCAGTGGGGGATCTACGGGCGCGGCTACACCGTGAAGTCCCTGGACGCCACGGGCGCCGCCGCGAAGCTCACCCACCTCAACTACTCCTTCTCCAATATCGACCCCGTCAATCTGACCTGCCTCAACGGCGTCACCAAGGCCACCACCCCCAACCCCCAGGACCCCAGCCAGGGAGATGGCGCCGGTGACTCCTGGGCCGACTACGAGAAGGGCTTCGGCGCGGGCGAATCCGTCGACGGCGTGGGCGACACCTGGGACCAGAAGCTGGCCGGCAACTACAACCAGCTGAAGAAGCTCAAGGCCAAGTACCCCAAGCTGAAGATCAATATGTCGATCGGCGGCTGGACGTACAGCAAGTACTTCTCGGACGTCGCGAAGACGGATGCCTCGCGGCAGAAGTTCGTGAAGTCCTGCGTCGACATGTACATCAAGGGCGATCTGCCCGTGTCGAACGGCCGTGGCGGCCCCGGCACGGCGGCCGGGATCTTCGACGGCTTCGACATCGACTGGGAGTGGCCGGGCTCGGACGGCCACGCCGGCAACCACGTCTCCAAGGACGACAAGGCCAACAACCTGCTGCTGTTCGCGGAGTTCCGCAAGCAGCTGGACGCGCTGAGCGCGACGACGGGAAAGAAGTACCTGTTGACCGCCTTCACGCCGGCCGACCCGGCGAAGATCGACGCGGGCTGGGACATCACCACCAAGGACGGCACACCCAGCGTCTTCGACTACATGGACTTCGCCAACGTCCAGGGCTACGACTTCCACGGCTCGGGCAGTGACAACAGCTGGGAGCCCAACCGGACGGGCCACCAGGGGAATCTGTACGCGGACGCGAAGGACCCGTACAGCACGAAGTTCAGCGTGGACAAGACCGTCCGGACCTACCTCGACGCGGGCGTCGACCCCCGCAAGGTCGTCGTCGGGCTGGCCTTCTACGGCCGAGGCTGGCAGCAGGTCGCGGACGGCGGCGCGCATGGCGTCTGGCAGGCGGCGGGGGGCGCGGCCCCGGGCCAGTTCCCCGAGGAGTCCGGGACGCGCGGCTACGACAATCTGCTGGCGTCCGTGCCGAATCTGACCGTCTACCACGACGAGGCGTCGGTGGCGACGTACGGGTACACCGGGGACGGTGGGCAGTGGTGGACGTTCGACGACGCGTGGTCGATAGGGAAGAAGACGGCGTGGCTCAGGGGGAAGGGGCTGGGCGGCGTGATGATCTGGGAGATGTCGGGGGACAGCGGGACACTGATGACGGCTGTTGACAGCGGCTTGCGGTAACGCGCGGGTAGCGCCTGCGGCGGGGGTCCCGGGGGCTGCGCCCCCTGGGACCCCCGGTCGTCAACGGTTCTCGCCCGGCACCCACAGGATGTCCCCGACCTCCTGGTTCGCTGACCGCGCCAGGATGAAGAGCAGGTCCGACAGCCGGTTCAGATACGTCGCCGTCAGGTGATTCATCGTGTCGCCGTGCATCTCCAGCGCCGCCCACGTCGACCGCTCCGCCCGCCGTGCCACCGTGCACGCCTGGTGGAGCAGGGCCGCGCCCGGCGTGCCTCCGGGCAGGATGAAGCTGCGCAGCTTCTCCAGGGGCTCCAGGAAGTGGTCGCAGTCCGCCTCCAGCCGGTCGACGTAGGACTGCTCGACCCGCAGCGGCGGGTACTTGGGGTTCTCCACCACGGGGGTCGCCAGATCCGCGCCCACGTCGAAGAGGTCGTTCTGCACCCGGACGAGGACCTTCACGATCTCTTCGGGCAGCTGCCCGAGCGCGATGGCCACCCCGATCGCGGCGTTCGCCTCGTTGGCGTCGGCGTAGGCCGCGATGCGGGTGTCGGTCTTGACGGTGCGGCTCATGTCGCCCAGGGCCGTTGTGCCGTCGTCGCCGGTGCGGGTGTAGATGCGCGTCAGATGGACCATGGGTACGAGCCTAGCTACGCCCCCGGCTACCGCTGGGAGGTTCCCCCACCCGCCCCGCGGAAGTACCGTGTGCCGGCCGTCACCGAGACGGCCATCAGTATCAGGGCCGTCAGAGCGCCGCGGGCCAGTGCCGGGTCGGAGTAGTGGCCGACGAAGGCGGCGCGGACCGCGTCGACCAGATAGCGCAACGGCATCACATGGGAGAGGGCGTCGAGCCAGCCGGGCGCGAGGGACATGGGCACGCGTGTTTGGTTAGTAGGTGCGCAGATCGCTCGTATGGATGACTGTTCAGGGAACTTGAGTACGGGAGCCCGGTAGGGCTGGATCCTGTTCGGCATGGGGGGTGTGGTGGGAACGATTGATCAGCCCGTTGTGCGGCGAATGGTGAAGCTTCGGCTGTATCCGACGTCTGAGCAGGAGCTGCGCCTGGAAGGCCAGGGCCATGCGGCCCGGGCGCTGTGGAACCTACTGCACGAGTGGTACACCTTCCACGCCCCGCACAGGTGGCCGTTGCTCAAGGAGGCAGACGAGGCGATCCGACAGGCGCGGCGCGAGGTCGAGTGGTTGTCTGCCTTGCCGGCTCAGGCCTGCCAGCAAGTGCTGAAGCAGTATGTTCGAGCGTGGCAGGCGTATTGGAAGGGCACTAGCGGCCGTCCGCGCTTTCACGCGCGGGGGCGCCAAAGGATGTCGGTCGACATGCCGCAGGGCGATGCGTTCAAGATCGCGCTCTTGAATCACAAGTGGGCGGAAGCCAACCTGCCGCTCGTTGGGCGTGTTCGCTTCCGGTACTCGCATACGCTGCCGGGTCTTGGTGCGGGCGCGTCGGCGGGGAGAGTCACGGGTGCTCGGCTGGTGCGCGAGCACGATGGCTGGTACGTCGTCTTTCGGTGCACCTTTCAGCGTCAGCTTCCGGCAGGTGGGTTTCATCACGGCCCCGCTGTAGGCCTGGACCGGGGCGTGACCGTGCCACTGGCCACCTCGGATCCGGACGAGCCCTACCTCACTCATGAACCGTGGCTGAGCTGTAAGGAGCAGGAGCGGCTGCGCCGCTTGGAACGGAAGGCAGCTCGGCAGCGACGTACCGCCCGCCCCGGACGACCGGTATCACGGAGGTTGCAGCACACGTACGGGCTCATCGCGGACCTGCGAGGACGCGAGAAGCGGCGTCGGGCGGACTGGCAACACAAGATCACCACCGTGCTGGCCAGCCGATACGGCCTGATTGGGATCGAGCGGTTGAAGGTGCGAGCCATGACCGCGTCGGCTCGGGGAAGTGTGGAGCAACCCGGCCGGGGAGTGGCTCAGAAGCGGGGCCTGAACAGGGCCATCCTCGGGGAGAGCTGGTCCCGCCTGGATGCCTTGCTGGACTATAAGTCGACCGAGCGCGGAGGCATCGTCGTGCGCGTTCCGGCTCCCTACACCTCGCAGAGGTGCTCCGTTTGCGGGGTGGTGGACGCGAAGAACCGTGAGAGCCAAGCGGTATTCGTGTGCACGAACCCCGAGTGCGGATATGGGCCGGTCAACGCGGATGTGAACTCCGCATACAACATCAAAACCGACGCCATCCGTGCCGTTGTGTGGCCGCGCGGATCGGCGAGCTTGGCCGCCCTGGGAAGCAGGGTGGACGGACGCAGCGTCCCCGCCTGGCGGAGACGCAGGCCGCGGCGTTGGCTGCGGCCGAATCGTCAACCGATCTGCCTGACTACCGTGTGATTCATGGTACCTGGGCAGTGGGAGCCCCGGTGCGTGCTGCCGGGGAGACTTCACAACTACTTCGGGTCGAAGGAAGACCTCTTCCTCGACCGCGAGGACGACGCCGTCGAGTGGCTCGCCTCCGCCGTCCGGGGCCGCCGGGCGGGCGAGTCCCCGGCCGCGGCCGTGCTGCGCGCCCTGCGCGCGGAGGTGGTGGCCGTCTCGCCGAGGGTGGGGCTCATCGACGGGTACGAGCGGTTCATGCGTGTCATCGAGGAGTCGCAGGCCCTCCGCTCACGGGTCTTCGACATGCGGCGCCGCGCCACCGACCTGCTGGCCGACGTGCTCATCGACGAGGCCCGGGAGGCAGGCGAGGCAGGCGAGGGCGCCGGCCCGCTGCCCGCGCTGGTGGCCGGTCAGCTGGGCTGGATCCAGGCGCATGTCGTCGAGCACATCCAGCGCGAGCTGGTGGCGGGGAGCACCGCCGCCGAGGCGTCCCGTTCCGCCCTCGTCGTCCTCGACGAGATCGAGGGGATGCTGAGCGACCGTCTGCTGGAGTACGGCGTCCGTCCCGCCGTCTGACCCGGCCCCACCCTGTGGCCCCAGGGGCTCCTGGGGCCCGGGTGGCCCAACTGCGGGGTGTGGCCCGGCCGGTGGCCGTCTCAGTGTGATGTCCGTCATCCGGGACGTGACGCGCATCTCTTACCGCCCAACGGCGCGCCCGTGAACGCTAAGGTCCGGGCGGAGAGCCGTAAATGAACAGGTTCATGCACAGGGAGTAAGGGGACAGCCGTGGCCAAGAAGCTCGCCGTCATCGGTGCCGGACTGATGGGCTCGGGGATCGCTCAGGTCTCCGCCCAGGCGGGGTGGGACGTCGTGCTGCGGGACGTCACCGACGCGGCCCTGAAGCGCGGGACGGACGGCATCAAGGCCTCGTACGACAAGTTCGTCTCCAAGGGCAAGCTGGAGGCCGCGGCCGCCGAGCAGGCGCTGGCCCGGATCACCACCACCACCGACCTGGACGCGGCCGCCGACGCCGACATCGTCGTGGAGGCGGTGTTCGAGGACATCGAGACCAAGCAGGGCATCTTCCGCACCCTGGACGGTCTGGTGCGGGACGAGACCGTGCTGGCCTCCAACACCTCCGCCATCCCGATCACCAAGATCGCGGCCGCCACGAAGCGCCCCGAGCGCGTCGTCGGCGCGCACTTCTTCTCCCCGGTGCCGATGATGCAGCTGTGCGAGCTGGTGCGCGGCCACAAGACCAGCGACGAGACGCTGGCGAAGACCCGCGAGTTCGCCGAGGGCATCGGCAAGACCTGCATCGTCGTCAACCGCGACGTCGCCGGGTTCGTCACCACCCGCCTCATCGCCGCCCTCGTCGTCGAGGCGACGAAGCTCTACGAGTCGGGCGTGGCCAGCGCCGAGGACATCGACATCGCCTGCAAGCTGGGCTTCGGCCACGCGATGGGCCCGCTGGCCACGGCGGACCTGACGGGCGTGGACATCCTGATGCACGCGACCGAGAACATCTACACCGAGTGCCGGGACGAGAAGTTCGCCTCGCCCGAGCTGATGCGCCGCATGGTCGACGCCGGCGACCTCGGCCGTAAGAGCGGCCAGGGCTTCTACCAGTACTGAGCCCGTACGGCCAGCTCTCTTCACCCTGTGGGGTGAAATAAGTATCGGTTCGCTTACAGACGGCAACTTTGTCGTGTGAGAGGCAGTCAGTTCTTTAGAGCCAGGACCCACCCACACCACGCACCACTCGGGGAGCGCATATGCACATCAGGGGCGACCACGCCGAACTGGTCGTCGGGGGACGCCTCGACGTCCGCAGCGCGGCGGACGCCCGTACGGTCCTGCACTCCGCCCTCGACGCCGGGCGTGGCGACCTGGTCCTGGACCTCACCGAGCTCGACTCATGGGACGCGACCGGGCTCGGCGTCATCATGGGCGCCCACCGCCGGGCCGGGCGCACCGGCCGGCGGCTGGTCCTGCGCGGCGTGCCCGACCGGATGCAGCGCGTCCTGGTCGCCACCCGGCTCCACCGCATCCTCGCCATCGAGGACGACGCGACGGCCCCGGCCGTCGCCGCCCACCCGGCGCCCCGGCCGGTGACCCGTCAGCACCCGCAGCGCGGCGGGTGACAGGGGCGCCGGACGAGCCGGACGAGCCCCCCTGAGGTGTGAGTACCCCGATCCTCACGAGACTGTGACGTCCCACGACGCCGCGGCACCACCCGCGTCATAGATACTGTGGCGAGGTCTGTTCGGTTTCCCGCCGGCTTCGGCGGGCACCGGGCCGAAGGTCGAAGGAGTGCGGACAGGCCGGAGAGCACGACGGCACGCCACGCATCTTGGGGGCTTCAGAACCATGGACCCGACGAACCGGGGATCCGAGGCATTCCACGACGACGAGCAGTCTTCCGCGGGAGGCCCGCGGAAGCGCCGCCCACCCCGGGAGCCGGCGCAGGCCGATACCGCGCCCGGCGGCCAAGGCCCGGTGCGCGTCGTCCAGCTCGTCTCCGGTGACTATCTCCTGACCGTCAATCCGGTCGACGGCAGCGAGATAGAGCCCTGCCCGCCCGGCTCCCTCCCCGCCCGCCCCGAGCGGCACGGCCCCGAGCAGCGCGCCGAGCTGCGCCGCGCCGCCGCGCCCCCGCGGCCCGCCCGCGAGGCCGGCCCCCAGCTGCCCCTGCTGCACCGCGAGGAGGAGCGGGAGAGACTGGGCCGGCTCCTGTCGCGCGGCCGGTCCGTACGGCTCACCGGCCCCTCCGGCTCCGGGCGTAGCGTCCTGCTCGACGCCGTCGCCGAGGACTGCGCGGGCCTCGCGCCCGACGGAGTCGTCCGGCTCAGCGGCTACCGCCGCACCCCCGGCGACCTGCTCCACGAGCTGTTCGCCGCCGTCCACCACGCCCCGCTGCACCGGCCCGACCGGGCCGGGCTGATGGCCGCGGTGCAGGGCATCGGCGCCGTCGTCGTCCTGGACGACCTGGAGTTCGGCGGGGTCGCGCTCGACGAGCTCCTCGACGCCACGCCCGAGTGCGCCTTCGTGTTCTCCGCGACGCCCGACGTCCCCGCCCCCTCGGCCGACTCGCACGTCGAGGAGGTCTTCCTCGGCGGGCTCGGCCGCACCGGCTGCCTGGAGCTGCTGGAGCGCGCCGTGGACCGGGCGCTGACGGACGAGGAGGCCGACTGGGTCGCCGACCTGTGGTTCGAGTCCGAGGGGCTGCCGCTGCGGTTCGTCCAGGCCGGTGCGCTGCTGCGGCTGGGCGCGACGGCAGGCGCGGCCGCGACGGAGGCGTTCGACGCCTTCGGCGAGCGGCCCGCCGCCGAGGACGGGACGTCCGGGCCGGACGGGGAGCGCCCCGCGCCGCTGCCCACCCTCGCCCAGGCCGCGGCCCCCGCCACGCTGCTGGCCGCCGCGCTCGGCGAGGCCGCGCGGGAGACCCTGCGCTTCGCCGTCGCCCTCGGCGGCGAGCTGCCCCACCAGGCGCACCTGCCCGCCCTCGTGGGGGACACCCACGCCGACGCGGCCGTCGGCGAGCTCCTGGCCTGCGGCCTGATCACGCCCATCGCATCGCACTACCGGCTGGCGGCCGGCGTCGCCGACCAGCTGATCGCCGGATACGGCGAGGAGTGGGCCCGGCAGGCGGCCGCCACGGCCCACACGGCCGCCCAGCACTACGCCTGGTGGGCCGGGCACCCGTCCGTCTCGCCCGAGCGGATCGCCGTCGAGGCCGACGCGATCCTCGCCGCGCTGGCCGCGCTGACCGGCGAGGAGGACTCCGGGCACCGGGCGTCCGCCGTGCTGCTGGCCCGTACGGCGGCGCCCGCGTTCGCCGCGGCGCTGCACTGGGGCGCCTGGGAACGCGGCCTCCGCTACGGCCAGGAGGCGGCGAGGCTCACCGGCGAGGTCGGTGAAGAAGCGTATTTCCACCACGAGTTGGGCGTACTGGCGCTGTGCACCGGCAATCTCGACCGGGCCCGGGCCGAGCTGGAGGCCTCCATCGGGCTGCGCGGCGTCCTCGCGGACAAGCGCGGCACGGTCGCCGGCCGCCGGGCGCTCGCGCTCGTCGCCGACCGCTCCGGCCTGGCCCTGGGCGCCCGCGCGCTGCCCGGGAGCACCCCGGCGCGCCCCGGGGGCGCGGTCCCGCCGCTGCCGCCGCCGCGCGCCGGCGTCGACGGGCGGACGTCCGCCGGTGAGGAGATCCCGGACGCGCGCAGCGAGCAGTCGGCCGCGCCGCCCGCCAAGGCCAAGGTCACCGGCGAGGACACCACGGCGATCATCGGCAGGGTCCCGGCCGGCACCGCTGCCGCTGCTGCCGCCGCCGCGCCGCCGGTGCCCCAGGCGGCCCCGGCCGCCCCGCGCCCGGTGGGGGCGCGCAAGGGCTCGTGGGCGCAGAAGCTGATGTCCGGCGGCAACCGCCGCAACCTCCTCGCGGCCGGCGCGGGCGTCCTGCTCGCCGCCGTCCTCGGCACCGTCGTCACCCTCGGCGCCGCCTCCGGCGGCGACGCCCCGCCCTCCGGCCCGGTCAAGCCCGGCCAGTCCGCCTCCCAGCAGGACGGCGACGGCGGGCTGAGCGCCGACGAGCCGGCGGCGGGGGAGCCGGGGGCGCCGCAGGTGCCCGCCCGGCGCGGCCGGCAGGGGGAGAAGAAGGGCGACTGGGGCGACGGGTCCGCCTCGCCGCGGCCGTCCGGCTCCGCCAAGCCGTCCACGGACCCGGAGCCCAGCGCCTCGTCCAGCCGGACGCCCACGGGCGATCCCTTGCCCAGCGCCCCGACGAAGACGCCCGGCGGCGACGGGACCAAGACGCCGTCGGACCAGCCGTCGCCGACGAAGTCGCAGGGCGGCGACACCACGCCCACGGTGAAGCCCACCCCGCCGTCGAAGGAGCCGACCCGTACGACCCAGCCGTCGGCCGGCGGCACCAATTCGGCGAGCGGCCCGGCCCCCGGCGGCAAGCCCACCGCGGGCAAGCCGACGGGCGGGACGCCGGTGGCGTAGCGGAAACGGGCGTAGCGGAAACGACGGACGGGCCGGGGTGGTGACCCCGGCCCGTCCGTCGTTCGTACGCGAGCGTTTGTACGCGAGGAGGCTCAGAACAGCCGCAGCTTGTCGTCCTCGATGCCGCGCATCGCGTCGTAGTCCAGTACGAGGCAGCCGATGCCGCGGTCCGTGGCGAGCACCCGCGCCTGGGGCTTGATCTCCTGGGCGGCGAAGACGCCGCGCACGGGAGCCAGGTGCGGGTCGCGGTTGAGCAGCTCCAGATAGCGGGTGAGCTGCTCCACACCGTCGATCTCGCCGCGCCGCTTGAGCTCGACGGCCACCGTGTTGCCCTCGGCGTCCCGGCAGAGGATGTCCACGGGGCCGATCGCCGTCGGGTACTCGCGGCGGATCAGGGTGTAGCCCTCGCCGAGCGTCTCGATGCGGTCCGCCAGCAGCTCCTGGAGGTGCGCCTCGACACCGTCCTTGATCAGCCCCGGGTCGACGCCCAGCTCGTGCGACGAGTCATGGAGGATCTCCTCCATGGTTATGATCAGCTTCTCGCCCGCCTTGTTGATCACCGTCCACACGTTGTCGTCACCCTCCTTGAGGGTGCACGGCGGCGACATCCAGTTCAGGGGCTTGTAGGCCCGGTCGTCCGCGTGGATGCTGACGCTCCCGTCCGCCTTGACCAGGATCAGACGGGGGGCGGAGGGCAGGTGGGCGGTGAGCCGGCCCGCGTAGTCCACGGAGCAACGGGCGATGACGAGACGCATGGTGGGCCACGCTACTCGACTCCTGCCACTTCACGCGATTCGCCCAGGAAGGGGCCCTACGGCTTTGGCCAGTTGTCGGTGTTCTCCTGGTGGGGCAGCAGTGGCCGGATTACCGTTGAACCGGGCGGTCGCCGTACGGGCACGGGGCGTCGTCGTCCGCTCGCCCATCCCTGAGATCCCCCACGGGGGGTCGCGAGAGGAGAACCCATGTCGCTCGACGTCTCACCGGCCCTCCTCGAACAGGCCGAGCGAGGCGAGGTCGACGAAGCAGAGTTCGTCGACTGCGTCCGGACCTCCCTGCCCTACGCATGGGAGATGATCAGCTCCCTGGTGGACCGGCTCTCGGTAGAAGGCGGCGAGTTCGCCGACAACCGTACGCCCCCGCCGGACGAGCAGGCGCGTGGCCAGCTGCTGCGCGCGCTGGCGAGTGACGCGATCCGCGGTGCCCTTCAGCGCCACTTCGGGGTGCGCCTGGCGTTCCAGAACTGCCACCGGGTGGCGGTCTTCCCGGTGGCCCCCGCGGCGGACGCGCGGCTGGCCCGATTCACCTCGATCAGGGGCCAGCTGCTGAACCAGTCGCCGGAGCTCCGCGACTGCTGACGCGTTCCGTGCTGCCGCTCCGGGCGCGGGGAGGTGCGAGCGAAGGGGAGCGGCAGCTCCGGCGGGACCGACCGGGGAGCGGCTCAGCCGAGCAGCGGCAGCACGTCCGAGCCCAGCCTGCGGAGGTTCTCCTCGGTGGCGGCCAGATCCCCGGAGCCCTCGGCCAGGAGCGCGAAGCGGCGGATGCCCGTCCGCTCGGCGGTGGCCGACAGCCGGTCGGCGCACAGCCGGGGCGGGCCCACCGGATGGAGATCGCAGAGCAGTTCCGTGTACGCCAGCGGATCCCGCATCCGGCGCTGCCGCCCGTCGACCGTCACATGCGCCGAGAGCCCGTGGTGGAACCAGCCCGGCATGGCCTTCAGCAGCGTCTCCGCCGCCTCCTCCCGCCGGTCCCCGACCTGGACGACGCCCGCCGCCACATGACCGGCCGCCGCGACCTCCTCCCGCGAACGCCCCGCCTCCAGCGCGCACTTGCGCCACAGGGCGACCATCTCCGCCTTCTCCTCGTCCGTGCTGTGCATCCCCAGCAGCATCGGCAGCCCGTGCCCGGCCGCCAGCCGGACGCTCGCGGGCGAGGTGCAGGCGACGATCACCCCGGGGCCGGTGGAGTCCCCGTCCGCGCCCAGGAGTTCGTCGGGGCGCGGTACGACCGGGACCTCCCGGAAGGCGAACCGCTCCCCGGCCGAGCCGACCCGGGGCTCCCGCAGCCACCGCATCAGCAATTCGAGCGATTCCGGGAACCCCTCTTCGTACGCCCCCAGGCCTGAGTTGAACACCTCCAGGTCGACCCATGGACCGCCGCGGCCGACGCCCAGCACGAAGCGTCCGCCGGAGGTGAGATGGAGCAGCGCCGCCTGCTCGCCCAGCGCCACGGGGTGGGTGGTGGGCAGCACGCTCACGGCCGTGCCGACCTTGATGGAGCGGGTGCGGCCGAGCAGCAGGGCGGCCAGGGTGACCGCCGACGGGCACACCCCGTACGGCACGAAGTGGTGTTCCGCCAGCCAGACCGCGTCCAGCCCCGCCTCCTCGGCCACCTCGGCCGAGCGGACCGCCCGGTACAGCGCCTCGGCATGGCCCTGACCCGGGAACTGGGCGGCGAGGACAAACGTTCCTACGCGCATCGCTCTTGTACCTCCTAGCGACCGACGCGGTATCCCCCTGGTGGCAATAACGGCTGACACGTGCCGAAGGTACGGCTGCGCGTGAAGTTTTCATGATGATCGGAGCGCAAGCGCCATAGCGCCGGGGCGACTCCGGGCCGGACGGGTGACCATGGCGCGTAGGCTGGTCACGACCCGTAGCCGAGTTCCTGCCGAGGTGCCCTGTGTCCCCGCGCCGAAACCGCCCGCGAGGCGGCGCCGCCAGCCAGAGCCCGTTCCCGCGCGCCGAGGGCGGCGAGCGCTACGGCCTGGAGAGCACGGAGGAGTGGCAGGGCGAGGAGTGGACGGTCCGGGCCGTCGGCGGCGGCGCGGCCGCCAAGCACTACCGCTGCCCGGGCTGTGACCAGGAGATCCCGCCCGGGGTGCCGCACCTGGTCGCCTGGCCGCGCTTCGGCGCCGGCGTCGACGACCGGCGGCACTGGCACAAGGCCTGCTGGAACGCGCGGGACCGCCGGAGCGCGCGGCTCCAGCGGTCCCGTAACGCGCCGAGGTACTGAGGGGTCTCGTCAGGCGTCCCGCTTGGCCAGCGAGAGGTACGCGCCGCCCAGGGCGGCGCCGGTCACCAGTGTCATGATCCACAGCGGGTCCCAGCCGCTGGGTCCGGTGCCGGCCTTGACGTCGTAGAAGACGCCCAGCTGGTTGGGGATCGAGTAGACCAGCAGCCACGACCGGATCTCGTTCAGATCCGAGGCCACCAGAAACATCGCCAGCACCAGCGGCATCATCACCAGGCCGAGCATCACGGCGATCGCGCCCGCCGAGTGGCGCAGCATCGCGCCGACGGCGAGCGCGAGCACACCGACCAGCGACATGAACAGGCTCACCCCGACCGTGGCCTTCAGCCACTGTTCGGCGGTCGGCACGGCGCCCAGCCGGCCGGCGATCCCCTCGGTGGCCACGGCCACCAGCGTCGTCGCGACGGTGGTGGTCACGAGCGTGAGCAGGAAGAACACGACGGCCTTCGCCGTCAGCACCCGTGCCCGGTCCGGGCAGGCGGTCAGGGTGGTCCGGATCAGCCCCGTGCCGTACTCGGACGACATCGTGAGCACGCCGAGCGTGATGACGCAGATGAGGGAGAGCATCGTGCCGTAGATGCCGAGGACGAGCACGGGCGTCCGATCGGTCTCCATGGCCGCGGTGGAGTCCGTCGCGCTGATGACGGAGGCGGCGAGTAGCCCCATCCCCACGATGAGCAGCACCGTGGTCCCGAGCGTCCACACCGTGGACCGGATCGACCGGATCTTCGTCCACTCGGCGGCGAGGGCGTCGGCGAGCGTCGCCTTCCGGATCGGGATCGGCGACACGTAGCCCCCGAGGGGGGCTTGGCCGGGCCACTGCGGTTGCCCCTGCGGGGTGCTCTGGGGAGCGGGTCGGCCCGGTGCGGCCGCGCTCGGCGTCGGGGCGGGGCCGCCCGCCTGCGGCTGCGCGGGCGCGGGCGTCGGCTGGGACTGGGGGGTGGTCATCGGGCGTCCTCGCTGTCGCGCTTGGTCGGGTCGGCGTCGGCCGCCGCGACCGGGGCGGTGGGCTGCTGCGTCGGCGCCTGCGGCGCCGCGGTGGCCTGCCCGGCGCCCCGGTCCGGTGCGCTCGCCGCAGGCGATACGGTCTGCCCGGCGCCCGGGGCCGCCGTGCTCGCCGCAGGCGGCGTCCCGTACTGGTTCGGGCGTTCGCCCGGGAGGACCGGGTAGGCCTGTTCCGCCCAGCCCTCCTGGGGCTGCTGTGCGGGGCCCGGCTGGGGCGCCGGGGGCTGGAAGCCCGAGCGCTGGTCCGCCGTCGAGCGGTAGTCGACCGCGCCCTGCGTCATCCGCATGTACGCCTCCTCCAGGGAGGCCTGGTGCGGGGAGAGCTCCCAGAGGCGGACGTCCGCGCCGTGTGCGACGTCGCTGACGCGGGGGAGCGGCAGGCCGGTGACGCGCAGCGCGCCGTCCGGCTCCGGCAGGACCTGCGCCCCGGCCGCGACCAGCGCCTCCTTCAGCCGGTCGCGGGCCTCCCGGTCGTCGTCGGGGGTGCGGACGCGCGCGAAGTCGGCGGAGTTCGCGGCGATGAAGTCCTTGACGCTCATGTCCGCCATCAGCTGACCGCGCCCGATGACGATCAGGTGGTCGGCGGTCAGCGCCATCTCGCTCATCAGGTGCGAGGAGACGAAGACCGTGCGGCCCTCCGCCGCCAGCCGCTTCATCAGATTGCGGACCCAGAGGATGCCCTCGGGGTCCAGCCCGTTGACGGGCTCGTCGAAGAGCAGCACCTGCGGGTCGCCGAGCAGCGCCGCGGCGATGCCCAGGCGCTGCCCCATGCCGAGGGAGAAGCCGCCGGACCGCTTCCGCGCCACGTCCTGGAGGCCGACCACGCCGAGGACCTCGTCCACGCGACGGGCCGGGATGCCCGCGAGCTGGGCGAGGGACAGCAGGTGGTGGCGGGCGCTGCGGCCGCCGTGCACGGCCTTCGCGTCGAGGAGGGCGCCCACCTGACGGGGCGCGTTGGGCAGTTTGTGGAAGGGGTGCCCGCCGATCGTGACGTACCCGGCGGTCGGCTGGTCCAGGCCGAGGATCATGCGCATGGTCGTCGACTTGCCGGAGCCGTTGGGTCCCAGGAACCCGGTGACGGCACCCGGCCGCACCTGGAACGTCAGATTGTGTACGGCCGTCTTGGCGCCATAGCGCTTTGTCAGGCCGACTGCCTCGATCATTCTGCGCCCCTCGGAGCTCCGGCATGCTTCGGTTCGTTCGACTTTGTACAAGCGCAAAGCCCTCGTAAAGGTTAGGAGGATAGACGAGTCGTTGACGGTTCCCGATGTGCCGGGCGTTACAGCGGGACGCCCCGGGCGGCTCCGCCGGGGGCGTCGCCCGTCCCGTCGGGCCGCCGTTCGCGCAGGTCGCCGTAGGTGAGGGCGTCCGGTCCCGTGGGTTCGTACGCCGGGAGGCCCGCCTCCCGCTCCACCCAGCCCTCCTCGGCGAGGATCCGGGTGCCCTCGTCCCTGAGCGCCGGGTCCGTCGCCGCGCGCTCGACCCAGTCGCGGGGGCCGGGACCCAGCAGGGCGCGGAGCCGGGCCGAGCCCGCCAGCAGCGCGGCGAGCAGCGCGCTCTGGTCGCCGCCGCCCGGCCGGGGCGGGCCGCCGGCCGGCGGCCCGGTGAGGACGCCCCATTTGCTGACGTACAGATACGCGCCCCGCAGCCGCTCCCCGGACGGCAGGGTCACGGGGAAACGGTCACCCGGCAGCAGGATCCGCCGGTAGTTGAACTCCGTGGCGTCGACGGCCGCCAGCTGCTCGCCGTCCAGCCAGCCGGCGACCAGCGTGGTCCGCGCCCCGGGCGCGGCGTACGGCGCGGCCGCCACATAGCCGTGCCGCCCGATGTGCCCCGAGCAGCCCACGGCGACGCCGCCCACCCGCACCGGCACCAGCGGCACCGCGGCGGACAGGCCGGCGGTGGCGAACTTGTGGGCCAGCTGGGCGGGGGAGGCGTTGGAGCCGACGGCCAGCACCGGGTGGCGCCGGTCGGCGGGGTCCCGGCCGAGGGCGGCCAGGGCGCCGTCCAGTGACAGCCTGCCCGGTCCGTCCGGCCCGGTCGGCCGCCAGTCGCCCAGCGGCCCGGGCCCCGGGCCGAGCGGCAGCAGCTCCGGGCCGGTGAGCAGGGCGGGCTCGGTGGCCGGGCGGCCGGGGTAGGTCAGCGGGCGCAGCGCGGGGACGACGTCCAGCCCGAGGGCTCGCAGGGTCCACCGCGTCATGCCCGTATCCCTCCCCACCCCCTCCCCTCCCCGAAACGGGCAGTGGAGGACCCCGGCCGGCCGAGGGCTACGCGTCGCGCCGGCTCAGCACCACATAGCCGCCGATCAGTGCCGCGACCACCCACAGCACCATGATCGTGAAGCCGCCCCAGGGCCCGTACGGGGTGTCGCTGCCCACCGTGATCACCTGCATCACCTTCTGCCCGGCCTGGTCCGGCAGGTACTGCCCGACCTTCTTCGTCGCGGAGACATTGCCGAGGATCGCGGAGATCAGGAAGAAGAACGGCATGAGGATGCCCAGCGAGAGCATCGGGCTGCGCAGCATCGTCGCGACGCCCATCGAGAAGACGGCGATCAGCGTCATATAGAGACCGCCGCCGATCACCGCGCGCAGTACTCCGGGATCGCCCAGCGCGGCGCCGTAGTCGCCGAGCATCGTCTGGCCGACGAAGAACGCCACAAAGCTCGTGACCATGCCGACCACGAATGCGAGGAGCGCAGCGACGGTGATCTTGCTGAAGAGAAACGTGGCGCGCTGGGGAACGGCGGCGAGCGAGGTGCGGATCATTCCCGTGCTGTATTCATTCGACACGACGAGCACACCGAAAACGATCAATGCGAGCTGACCGAGGCCCATCCCGGCGAAGCTGATGAACGTGGGATCGAAAGCGATCTTGTCTTTGGGCGACAGATTACCGAAGTCCCTCTTGGTGAGCGCGCTGATCAGCGCTCCCAGAGCGACTGTCACCACGATCGCGAGGCCGAGCGTCCACACCGTGGACCGGACAGATTTGATCTTCGTCCATTCCGACCGGAGGACCTGCGTCACCACCGCCATGGTTCAGGATCCCTTCTTCCGCCAGTCGGTTCCCCAGCCCGCGCCCGGCTCCGACGGTGATTCCGCCGGTGATTCCGGCGGGCGGTGGTTCTCATGGGCGTGGTACTCCACCGACCCGGCCGTCAGCCGCATGAACGCCTCCTCCAGCGAGGCCGACTGCGGGCTCAGCTCGTGGAGGGTGATCCGGTGCCGCGCGGCCAGCTCGCCCAGGTGCGCCGCGTCCTCGCCCTCGACCTCCAGCGCCCCCTCCTCACCGGGGGTGACGTCGATCCCGGCGCCCCGCAGGACCTCCCGCAGCCGCTCCTGCTCGGGGGAGCGCATCCGGACGTAGGAGCGGGAGTTCTCCTTGATGAAGCCGGCCATGCTGGTGTCGGCGAGCAGCTTGCCCTGGCCGATGACGACCAGGTGATCGGCGGTCAGCGCCATCTCACTCATCAGGTGGGAGGAGACGAAGACCGTACGGCCCTGGGTGGCGAGGCTCTTCATCAGATTGCGGATCCAGTGGATGCCCTCGGGGTCCAGGCCGTTGACCGGCTCGTCGAACATCAGGATCCGCGGATCGCCCAGCAGCGCCCCCGCGATGCCCAGCCGCTGCCCCATGCCCAGCGAGAACCCCTTGGTCCGCTTCCCGGCCACCGAGGTGAGGCCGACCGTGTCCAGGACCTCCCGCACCCGGGCCCGGGGGATGCCATTGCTCTGCGCCAGGCACAGCAGGTGGTTGTAGGCGCTGCGACCGCCGTGCATGGCCTTCGCGTCCAGCAGGGCCCCGACGACCCGCAAGGGGTCGCGCAGCTCCCGGTAGTGCCGGCCGTCGATACGGACCGTGCCACCGGACGGATTGTCCAGGTCGAGCATCATCCGCATGGTCGTCGACTTGCCCGCGCCATTGGGGCCGAGAAAGCCCGTGACGATGCCGGGCCGGACCGTGAACGTGAGGTGATCGACGGCGCGGACGTCGCCGTAGTGCTTGGTCAGCCCCTCAAGCTCGATCATTCAGCCACGGTAAGTGCGCCCGACGGGCCCCGCCACCGCAGCCGGAGGCTCCGCCCCCGGCACCACGACGCGCCCTGTACCACCGACGGGCGGCACAGGGCGCGCTGAGCACAGGGTCCCCCGACAGCGTGCGTAGAACAGCGTGCGTAAGGCGGTACCCGATCAGCGGCTCTGCTGCGCCGGCACGCCCCGGCTGATCGGCTCGTCGTCGCCGGGGACGCCGGCCGCGGCCACCGCCGCGCCCGTCAGCGTGGCCAGCATCTCGCGGACATTGGTCAGCTGGGCGTTGATGCTGTCGCGGCGGTTGGTGAGCGCCGCCAGCTCCCGCTCGGACTCGCTGCGGATACGGTCCGCCTTGGCGTTGGCGTCGGCCACGATGTCCTCGGCCTGACGCTGGGCCGTCTCCACCGTCTGGCGCGCCCGGCGCTCGGCGTCCGTGCGCAGCTTCTCCGCCTCCAGGCGCAGCTGCTCGGCGCGGTGCTCGATCTCCGCCAGCCGCTTCTCCGCCTTGGCCTGGCGGGAGGCGAGGTCGCGCTCGGACTGCTCACGGCGCTTGGCGAGGTTGGTCTCGAAGTCGGCGGCGGCCTGGGCGGCCTTGGCGCGGGTCTCCTCGAAGAGCGCGTCGGCCTCCTCCCGCTTGGACTGCGCGTCCTTCTGCGCCTCGGCGCGCAGCGAGGCGGCGTCGCCCTTCGCCTTCTCGACGATCCGGGCGCCCTCGTCCTCCGCCTTCGCCTTGCGGTCCGCGGCGAACGACTCGGCGTCGTTGCGCACCTGCTGGGCGGCCGACTCGGCCAGCTCGCGGTGCTGCTCGGCGGCGCGCCGGGCCTCCTCACGCAGATCCTTGGCCTCTTCCTCGGCCAGCCGGAGGATCTTCTCGACGCGCGCCCCGAGCCCCGCGTACGACGGCTCCGCGTCATTGATCTGGGCCTGAGCGTTCTGCGTCTCGAGGTGGAGCTCCTCGATGCGCTTTTCCAGAGAGGTGATCCGGGTCAGGGCGCTGTCACGGTCCGCTACGAGCTTCGTAATGCGGTCGTCCACCTGGCCGCGGTCGTATCCACGCCGCACCAACTCGAAGCCGAAGGGGGAGGATGTGTCGCTCATGGGGTTCCTGTCATTGGAGAACCGGTGAGGTGATAGAGGAATCCTAGGGGCGTGAGCGGCGTGTCATCCGGCAGATGGTTTAAGACAGTTGGGGAATCCGGAAAATGTCCCCTCGATTGAGTGGCTACTTTCGGTCCTGCTTGCCACCCGATCGAGTAGCTCCGGCACCGGCCGTCGCCTTCACCCCACTGTCCTTGGAGCCGCCCGCCCCCGGGGACTCAAATGATTCCAACGCCTCCAACACGTCCTGGACACGGGAAATCTCCGCCTGAATGTCCTCACGACGGCGGACGAGTACCTCCAACTCCCGCTTTCCTTCCTCCAGAAGGCGTGCGGCCTCCTCCTGAGCCTCGGTGCGCAGGCGGTCGGCCTCGCGTACGGCGGCGTTCCTCTTCTGCTCCGACTCCTTGATCAGCGCGTCCGCCTTCTTCACGGCGGTGATCCGCACCTTGCTGGCCTCGCTCTGGGCGTCCGAGAGCAGCTTCTCCGCCTTCTCCTCGGCGTTCGCCAGCTGCTCGGTGGCGGCGGCGACGAGCTTGTCGCAGCGCTCGCCCGCCGACTGCATCGCCTCGGCCGCCTCCCGGCGCGCCCGCTCGTGGAGCTTCTCGACCTCGCTCTCGATCCGGCCGCGCAGCTCTTCGGCACGGTCCCTTATGGCCGTGGCGTCGCCACGGGCCTCGGCGAGCATCGTGTTGGCGTCCGTACGGGCCTGCTCCACCAGCGCGTTGCCCTCGTTGGAGGCGTCCTGGACGATCCGGTCGGCCTCCTTGCGGGCCGCGCCGACCATGGCGTCCGCCTGCTCCTCGGCGGCGGTCGCCGACAGCACGGCCTCCTCCTGGGCCTTGGCGATCAGCGCGTCGGCCTGCTCGGCGGCGTCCGCGAGCCTCTTGGCCCCGGCGTCCCGCGCCTGGTCGACGGTCCGCTCGCCCTCGGCACGCGCCTCCGCGCGCAGCCGCTCGGCCTCCTGGACCGCGTCCGCCTTGATCCGCGCGGAGTCCGCACGGGTGCTGTTGGCGTTCTCCTGGGCGGCCGCCAGCGCCTCGGCGGCCTCGGCGGCCATCAGCTCGGCCTCGGCCGTGGCCTCGGCGATCAGCTTGTCCGCCTGCTCGGCCGCCTCCGCCCGGCGGGTGTTGGCCGCCTCACGGGCCTCGTCGGTGGTCCGGGTCGCCTCGGCGCGGGCGTTCTCCAGCGCCGCGTCCGCGTCGGCGCGCAGCCGGTCCGCCTCCGCGTTCGCCTCGGAGACGACGCGGTCGGCCTGCTCGACGGCCTCGGACAGATGCGCGTCGGCGGCCTCGGACGCCTCCTCGACCGTACGGGCGGCCTCGGCGGCCATCCTCTCCGCCTCGGCCGTGGCCTGGGCGATCAGCTCGTCGGCCTGCTCGGCCGCCTCCGCCCGGCGGGCGTTCGCGGCCTTACGGGCCTCGTCCACGATCCGGTCGGCGTCGTCCTGCGCGGAGGAGGTCAGCTCGGCCGCCTCGTTGACGATCCGCTCCGCCTCCGTCCGGCCCTCGCCGCGGATCTTGTTCGCGTCCTCGCGGGCCTCGGCGCGCGTCCGGGCCGCGTCCTGCTCCGCCGACGCCAGGGCGTCGGAGGCGTCGGTACGCATCTGCTGAGCCTTCGCGGACGCGTCCGCGACCAGCCGCTCGGCCTCCGCCGTCGCCTTGGCGACCACGGCGTCCGCCTGCTCGTCCGCCTTGGCCTTCTTCTCGGCCGCGGCGGCCCGCAGCCGCTCCGCCTCCACCGAAGCCGCGGCCCGCTCGGCGTCGGCGGCCTCCCGGGCCTCCTCGACCGTCCGCGTGGCCTCGTCCGCCAGCTTCTCCGCCTCCGCGACGGCCTCGGAGATCAGCTCGTCTGCCTGGAGCGCGGCCTCCGCCCGGCGGGCGTTCGCGGCCTCCCGCGCCTCGTCGACGGTACGGGCCGCCTCGGCGCGCAGCCGGTCGGCGTCGGCCTCGGCCTCCGCGCGATGGGCGTCCGCCGCCTCCCGCGCCCGCTCCTCGAAACGGGCCGCCTCCGCGCGCGCCGCCTCGACCATCTCGGCCGCCTCGGCGATCAGCCGGTCCGCGTCCGCCGCCGCCTCGGCCCGGTGGGTCTCCGCGGCCTTGCGGGCCTCCTCGACCGTACGGGCGGCCTCGGCGGCCATCTTCTCCGCCTCGGCCGTGGCCTCGGCGATCAGCTTGTCCGCCTGCCCGGCGGCCTCGGCACGGCGCTTGTTGGCCGCTTCCCGGGCCTCGTCGACGGTACGCGCCGCCTCGGCGCGCAGCCGGTCGGCGTCGGCCTCGGCCTCCGCGCGGTGGGCGTCCGCCGCCTCCCGCGCCCGCTCCTCGAAACGAACGGCCTCGGCCTTCGCGGCCTCGGTCAGCTCCGCGGCATCGGCGACGATCTTCTCGGCCTCGGCGGTCGCCTCGGAGATCAGCTCATCCGCCTGGAGGGCTGCCTCGGTACGCCGGGCGTTCGCCGCCTCACGCGCCTCGTCCAGGGCACGCGTGGCCGCCGTGGCCATCTTCTCCGCCTCGGCCGTGGCCTCGGCGATCAGCTCGTCCGCCTGCCCGGCGGCCTCGGCGCGCCGCTTGTTCGCGGCCTCCCGGGCCTCGTCCAGGGCCCGCGACGCCTCGGCCGACAGCCGCTCGGCCTCGGCCCGCACCTCGTCCGCGGCGGCCTTGGCCTCGCTCCGCGTCCGGGCCGCGTCCTCGTCCGCGCGCTCCCGCTCGGCGTAGGCGTCGGCACGGACCCGGTCCGCCTCGATCTGGGCGTCGGTGACGGTCCGTTCGGCGTTGTGCTCGGCCGCCGAACGCAGCCCGGCGATCTCCTCCTCGGCCTGCTCGTGCAGCCCGGCCACGGACTCGCGCACCTGCTGGGCGGTCTGCTCGGCGGCGGCCACGAGCTCAGCTGCCCGCGCCTCCGCCTCCTCGACCAGACGCCGCCCCTCCTCCTGCGCCTCGGCGACCCGCTTGCGCGCCGAAGCCAGCAGCTCCTCGCTCTGCTCGTGCGCCGCCTCGCGCTCGGTCCGCGCCTCCGTACGGGCGTCACCGAGCAGCTCCTCGGCCTCCCGGCGGCGCCGGGCGGCCTCCTCCTGCGCGGCGGCCAGCGCCTCGGCGGCCTCCGCGGCCGTCCGCTCGGCCGCGGCGTTCGCCTCGCCGCGCAGCCGGTCGGCGGCCTCCTGCGCCTCCGTGCGCAGCCGCTCCGCCTCGGCCTCCGCCTCCTCGCGCAGCCGCGCGCCGGCGGCCTCGCCCTCGGCGCGGGTCTCCGCCGCCTCGGCCTGCGCCTCGGCGCGCAGCCGCTCGGCGTCGGCCTCCGCCTGCGCGGTGACCGTACGCACCCGCTCCGCGGCCTCCGTACGCTGCCGCTCGGTCTCCTCCGCGGCCTCGCGGCGCAGCTTCTCCGCCTCCGCGCGCGCCTCGCGCAGGGCGGCCTCCGCCGCCTCCACCCGCTGCTCGGCCTCGCCGCGCAGCCGCTCCAGCTCGCCGGCGGCCTCCTCGGCCCGCGCCTGGGCCGCGCGCTCGGCCTCCTCGCGCATCGCCTTCGCCGCCTCGGCGGCCTCGGAACGGACCCGCTCGGCGTGGTCCTCGGCCTCCTCGGCCATCTCCTCGGCCTCGGTGCGGGCCCGCTCCAGCGTCTCCTCGGCCTGCTTGCGCAGGGTCGCGGCGCGCTCGGCCGTCTCCGCCCGCGTCTTCTCGCTCTCGGCGGTCGCGCTGCTGCGGGTCTCCTCGGCGTCGGCCTTGGCCTTGCCCAGCAGCTCCTCGGCCGTCTTCGCGGCCTCCTCGATCTGCTGGAGCGCCTCGCGGCGCGCCTCGCCGCGGATGCGCTCGCCCTCGGCGACCGCGTCGGCGCGCAGCTGCTCGGCCTCGGCCCGCAGCCGGCGCGCCTCCTCCTGGAGCTCGGCCGTCTTCGCCCGGTACTCGGCGGTGTCGTCCTTCGCCTCGCCCTTGAGCTGCTCGGCCGTGTCGGCGGCCTGCGCCCGCAGCCGCTCGGCCTCGCTCTCGGCCTCCTTGCGGATGCGCTCGGCCTCGGCGGCCGCGGCCTTCGTCGCGGCCTGGGCGTCCTCCGTGGCCTTGGCCAGTACCTCCTCGGCCGTCCGGGCGGCCTTGGCCAGCGCGGCGGCGGAGTCCTCGGCGACGGCGCTGCGTGCCTCCGCGGCCGCCTCCGTACGCATCCGCTCCGCCTCGGCGACCGCGTCGGCGCGCAGCTGCTCGGCCTCGGCCCGCAGCGCCTCCGACTCCTTCGTCGCCTCGCTCACCAGGCGGGCGATCTCCGCCCGCGCCGTGCGCGTGCGCTGCTCGTTGTCCGACTCGGCGGCGGACAGCCGCTGGGCCGCGGCCTCCTTCGCCTCCGTGACGACCTTCTCCGCCTCGGCCCGCGCCTCGCGCAGGGCCGTGTCGGCCTCCTGCATCCGCGCCTCGGCGGTACGCGTCAGCTCGGCCGCGGAGCTCCGGGCCTGGTCGCTCTCGGCCGTCGTGGCCGTACGCACCTGCTCGGCGTGGGCGGTGGCCTCCTGCGCCTGCGTGGAGGCGGCCGTCAGCAGCCGCTCGGCGTCCGCGCGCGCCCGGCGCAGGATCGCTTCCGCTTCCGCACGGGCCTCCTCGGCCGCCGCCCCGAGCCGGCTGCTGGCCTGCTCGGTCAGCCGCTGGGCCTCGGCGCGTGCGGCGGACAGCGAGGCCTCCGCCTCGGCCCGGGACTCGTCCAGCAGCCGGCGGGCCTGCGCCTCGGTACGGGCCCGAAGCTGCTCGGCCCAGGCCACGTTCTCGTTGACGTGCGACTCGACGGTGCGCCGGCGGTCGTTCAGCTCCTCGTCCAGGCGCTGACGGCGGGCCACCGCCTCGGCGTGGAGCTCCGCCTCCATCCGGGCCTGGCGCTCGGCCTGCTCCTGGAGCAGCCGCTGCGTCTGCGCCCGCGCCTCGCGCACCTCGCGCTCGGCGTCGCTGCGCAGCTGCTCGGCCTGAACCTGGGCATTGCGGAGCAACTGCTCGGCCTGATAGCCGATGTCCGCCGAGTCATAGGCGGGACGGTGGGCGAGATTGCGGCGCGCCTCGTGAAGCTTGGCGCGCAGAACCTCGACCTGGTAGCCGAGGTCGTCGGCGTGCTGGACCGCCTTCTCCCGCTCCGTCGTCAGCCGCTTCATCTCGGCCTCGAACTTCGAGAGGTGGTCGGCTTCCTCCAGCTGACTCTCCTGGCGCTCGTAGCCCCGCACAGCGCGGTCCATCCGTCCCCTGTGTCGCGTCGGCGGCCGGCCCCGTACTGCGTCGGTGGTGAACCCGGAGCCCGCCCTTCCGAAGAAATGGTGTCAGATCATCGGTACAGCCCGGCCCGGACCCATGAGCGGACCCATGAGAGCCCCGGCCGAACCTGCACTCTACCGGCCGGGGCAGGGGAGGGTCAGTGGTCCTTCGTCGCGGGAGGCGCCGAGGTGACCAGTTCGGTCAGCACCCCGTGACAGTCCTTGGGGTGGAGGAAGGTGATGCGGGAACCCATCGATCCGCTTCGCGGCTCGTCGTAGAGGACCCTTACGCCCTTGTCCTTGACGGCGGCTGCGTCGGCGTCCACGTCGGCGGTGCCGAACGCTATGTGGTGGACGCCCTCGCCGTTCTTCGCGAGCCACTTGCCGACGGGGGAGTCCTCCCGGGTGGGCTCCAGGAGCTGGAGGTAGGACGCGCCGCCGTCCGACGTACCGTTGATTTTGAGCATCGCCTCGCGGACGCCCTGCTCCTCGTTGACCTCGGTGTGGAACACCTCGAAGCCGTACGTGGCACGGTAGAACTCGACAGTCTTGTCGAGGTCGAAGCAGGCGATCCCGATGTGGTCGATTCGCGTCAGCATGCGTCCAGTGCACCGCCGCGCGCTCGGTTACGCAACGTGCGCGCGATCACACCTTCCGCCCGGTGACCGGGTGCGGTACCGCTCAGTACATTGACGGGAACCGACGGGAACCGTCGTTAACATCCCTCTCCGCTCGAAGGGGCAGCGCCCAATGTCTGGTGCGAACGGAAAAACCGGTACGACCTCCGTCATCGTGGCGGGCGCCCGCACGCCGATGGGCCGCCTGCTGGGCTCGCTGCGCAGCTTCACCGGCGCCGAGCTGGGCGCCGTGGCCATCAAGGCCGCCCTGGACCGGGCCGGGATAGGGGGCGACCAGGTCCAGTACGTGATCATGGGTCAGGTGCTCCAGGCCGGCGCGGGCCAGATCCCCGCCCGCCAGGCCGCCGTCAAGGCCGGCATCCCCATGTCCGTCCCGGCGCTCACCATCAACAAGGTCTGCCTCTCCGGGCTCGACGCCATCGCCCTGGCCGACCAGCTCATCCGCGCGGGCGAGTTCGACGTCGTCGTGGCCGGCGGCCAGGAGTCCATGACCAATGCCCCGCACCTGCTCCCCAAGTCCCGCGAGGGCTACAAGTACGGCGCGATCGAGATGCTCGACGCCATGGCCCACGACGGGCTGACGGACCCCTTCGAGGGCATCGCCATGGGCGAGTCCACCGAGAAGCACAACACCCGCCTGGGCATCCGCCGCCCCGAGCAGGACGAGATCGCCGCCCTCTCCCACCAGCGCGCCGCCGCCGCCCAGAAGAACGGCCTCTTCGACGCCGAGATCACCCCCGTGGAGATCCCCCAGCGCAAGGGCGACCCGGTCCTCTTCAACAAGGACGAGGGCATCCGCGCCGAGACCACCGTGGAGTCGCTGGGCAAGCTGCGCCCCGCGTTCACCAAGGACGGCACGATCACGGCCGGTTCGGCCTCGCAGATCTCCGACGGCGCCGCCGCCGTGGTCGTGATGAGCAAGGCCAAGGCCGAGGAGCTGGGCCTCCACTGGATCGCCGAGATCGGTGCCCACGGCAATGTCGCCGGCCCCGACAACTCCCTCCAGTCCCAGCCGTCCAACGCCATCAACCACGCCCTGCGCAAGGAGGGCATCGGCGTCGACGACCTCGACCTGATCGAGATCAACGAGGCCTTCGCGGCGGTCTCCGTGCAGTCCATGAAGGATCTGGGCGTATCCCCTGAAAAGGTGAACGTCAACGGCGGAGCGATCGCGCTCGGCCACCCCATCGGCATGTCCGGCGCCCGGCTCGTGCTCCACCTCGCGCTGGAGCTCAAGCGCCGGGGCGGCGGCGTGGGCGCCGCCGCGCTGTGCGGCGGCGGCGGTCAGGGCGACGCCCTGATCCTCCGTGTGCCGGGCAACAACAAGTGAGGTAGGCCCGAGGCAGGTCCCCCCGAGGAGGGAGCCGTGATGGTGGACGTCCCCGCACTGGTCGAGCAGGCCCGGGAAGGGCGGCCGCGTGCCGTGGCCCGGCTGATCTCCCTGGTGGAGGGGGCGTCACCGCAGCTCCGCGAGGTCATGGCGGCGCTCGCCCCGCTGACCGGCGGCGCGTATGTGGTGGGCCTGACGGGCTCCCCGGGCGTCGGCAAGTCCACGTCGACGTCCGCGCTGGTGAGCGCGTACCGCCGGCAGGGCAGGCGGGTGGGCGTCCTGGCGGTGGACCCCTCCTCGCCGTTCTCCGGCGGCGCGCTGCTCGGCGACCGCGTCCGGATGTCCGAGCACGCCTCCGACCCCGGCGTCTACATCCGCTCCATGGCCACCCGCGGCCACCTGGGCGGCCTCGCCTGGGCCGCCCCGCAGGCCATCCGCGTCCTGGACGCGGCGGGCTGCGAGGTGATCCTGGTGGAGACGGTGGGCGTCGGCCAGTCGGAGGTGGAGATCGCCTCCCAGGCGGACACCTCCGTGGTGCTCCTCGCCCCCGGCATGGGCGACGGCATCCAGGCCGCCAAGGCCGGCATCCTCGAGATCGGCGACGTCTACGTGGTCAACAAGGCCGACCGCGACGGCGCCGACGCCACGGCCCGCGAGCTCAACCACATGCTGGGCCTGGGCGAGTCCCGCGCCCCCGGTGACTGGCGGCCCCCGATCGTGAAGACGGTCGCCGCGCGGAACGAGGGCACGGACGAGCTCGTCGAGGCGCTGGAGAAGCACCATGCGTGGATGGCGGAACGGGACGTCCTCACCGAGCGCCGCCTTCGTCGCGCCGCCCATGAGGTGGAGGCCATCGCCGTCACGGCGCTGCGCGAGCGCATCGGCGACCTGAGCGGCGACCGGCGCCTGGGCGCGCTCGCGGAGCGGGTCGTCGGCGGGGCGCTGGACCCGTACGCGGCGGCGGACGAACTGGTGGCGGGGCTGACGGCGGGCTGAAAGGCCGATAGCAGGCTGAAAGACAGCGCGGGCCTCGCACTCTCCCCCTGGAGAGTGCGAGGCCCGCGCTGCCGGAACGGCCCGCTGACTACTTGTCGCGCGCTACTTGCTGCGTGTGCCGCGCAGGTGCTTGGCGACCGGGGCCAGGGAGTCGTGGAGCGCCTTGAGCTCCTCCGGCGAGAGCAGGTCGATGAAGTGCTCGCGCACCGACGCCACATGGTGCGGGGCGACCTCACGCATGGTCTTCCAGCCGTGGTCGGTGAGGACCGCGAAGAGGCCCCGCCGGTCGGACTCGCAGTTGACGCGGCGGACCAGGCCCGCGTTCTCCATGCGGGTGATCTGGTGGGAGAGGCGGCTCTTCGACTGGAGCGTGGCGGTCGCGAGGTCGCTCATCCGCATCCGGTGGTCCTTCGACTCCGAGAGGTTGACCAGGATCTCGTAGTCGTTGTTGGTGAGGCCGAACGGCTGGAGATCCCGTTCGAGCTGGTGCATCAGCAGTCGGCTCACGTACAGGTGGGCACGCCAGGCGGCCTGCTCCTCGTCGCTGAGCCAGCGGGTGCCGTTCTCGGTGTCCATAGAGGGAGTCTACCTAAGAAGTTGAAAGATTAACTAATGAAGGTACGGTGTGCCGGGTGGTGCGGGAGGTCGTTTGTTCGACCCGTCACACTCCGCAGGGTACCGCTCACAGCCCGAAGCGGCGCTGGAGGTCGCCCAGCTGGCCCGGCAAACGCGGGGACATTGACTGATTCCCGGAGGTGCCATGGGGGATACCCGCCTCGTCGGGCGGACCGTCGCCGGTGGCGATCTCGGCCATCAGCTGCTCGGTGGACTGGAGCAGCACCGTGCCCGAGCCGACGAACTCGAACTGGTGCTCCTCGCCGGACGCGCCGCCCAGCCCCGTAAGCCTCCGGACGCCGCCCATGACGCCCCTGAGGTACTGGTGGTCGTAGTGGTGACAGGGGGACGGGCAGTCGGCCCAGCCCACCAGGGCCTGGGGGTCGACACGGATCGGGGGCTCGACGAAGACGACCGGGCCGTTGGACGCGGCCACGAACTTCCCCGTGCCGATCAGGGTGAGAAAGCCCGGGATGATCGACTGCTTGAGCGAGAGCGAGGGCTCGAAGGCCAGCAGATTGCCGGAGCGAACGGTGAGATTGCCGTCCTCGAGGTCGTAGGAGTTGACGTCGAAGGAGCGGTCCGCGAGCAGCATCTTGCCGTGGCCCTCGGCGACGACCCAGTCCGCCGCGTGGAGGGGGGAGTGGAAGCTGCCGGCGATCAGCCGGTCGAGGGGGCCGTGGCCGATGCCATGGAAGTTGATCTGCCCGTAGTAGGCGATCATCTTCCCCTTCTGGAGGAACCACTGCCCCTTGAGGTCGACGCTGAAGGTGTAGGGGTTGACGTTGTCGTTGCTCGGGAGAGTCGACGCGTCGTGGATGACGGGGCTGGTCACAGCTTCTCCTCCGACGCCTGGACGTACACCGTGCCCTGGCCCGACAGCTCGAGCCGGAAGGCCTCGCCGCTGCCGCGGCCGACGACCTCGCGCCAGCCGAGCGCGGCCGACAGCTTGTTGCGGACCTCGCCGCGGTGGGCGACATAGGCCTGCGGGTCGACGACGACCGGCCGCCCGCCGGTGATCGGCAGCTCGATGAAGCCGCCGTGGGCCATCACGGCGACCGCGCCGTGCCCCTTGAGGGTGGTGGTGAACAGGCCCTGCCCGGTCACCTGGCCGCGCACCATGCCCATCACGCCGCCCTGGGAACCCATGAACATCGTGCCCTGCTGAAGGGTGCCGTCGAAGGCGAGCAGCCGGTCGGCCTCGACGTAGAGGGTGTCGCCGGTGAGCTCGATGACGTGGACGTGGTGCCCGCCGTGGCCGAACATCACCGTGCCGCTGCCCTCCACGGACATCAGCGGCGTGGCCTCGTTGGCGATCCGGCGGCCGATCATCCCCATGACGCCGCCCTGGCCGCCGGTGAGGCTGGGGGTGAAGGAGACGTCGCCCTTGTAGGCGAGCATCGCGCCGCGCTGGCTGAACAGCCGCTGCCCGGGGATCACCTGGGCCTCGACCATGCGTGAATTGAGAAGCCGGAAGGGCATCAGAGGTCACCCCCGACGGTGTTGCGCTCGCTGGGCTGGACGTAGACGAGCCCGTCGCCCTCGAAGCGGATCTGGAACGCCTCGCCGGAGCCCTCGCCGATGAAGGTGCGGAAATTGACGCCCGACTGGAAGTGCTGCTTGAGCCGGCCGGTGTGCGCGATGTACGCGCCCGGGTCGACCTGGAGGGGCATCTGCGGGGTCACGCGCAGCACGATCGCCGTGCCGTCGGAGAGGATCGCCGCCTGGCCCGTGCCCTCCACGGTGGTGGTGAACAGGCCGTTGCCCTGCGAGGCGCCGCGCAGACCGGTGAAAGTGGTGCCGGTACGGAGGGCGGAGTCGGTGCACAGGAGGTTGCTCGACTCGACGTACAGGGTCTCCCCGCGCAGCGCGACGAGATTGATCTCGCTCGCCCGGTCGGCGAAGTAGCAGGTGCCGTGTCCCTTCACCTCCATGACTTCCATCTGTTCACCGGTGAGCCGGCGCGTGACCATGCCGCGCAGGCCGTCACCGCCACCCGTCATCTTCTTGAATGCCATCTCGCCCTCGTACGCGACCATCGAGCCGTTCTTGGCCTTGACCGCGTCCCCCGTCATGTCGACGGCGAGGACTTTGCTCCCGTGGAGCCGAAACTGAGCCACGCCCCGACGCTAGCGGGCGGACATACGGCTCCAACAGGCCCCAGGGCCCTCGGAACGCCCGGAACGGACCCCAAGCCATTGATCCGTTGCAGTACTGCGACAATGGAGCGGCTTGTGAACGCCATCACAAGCTGTGACCGTCCCGCCACTAGCGACCGAAGGTGTGCCCCGTGGACCTCAAGACCGCCTCCGCCCTGCGTCGGCTCCGCCTGGTATCGGTGCCGGAGGGTGTTTCCTTCCTCCTCCTGATGCTCTGCTCGGTGCTCAAGCGGACCACCGACTTCAACGCGGTGCCGGTGATGGGCGCCGTCCACGGCATCCTCTTCATCATCTACGTCGTCTTCTGGATCGACGCCTGGTCGCGCACCAAGTGGGAGCTGAAGACCGCCGCCCTCTACTTCGTCCTCTCCGTCCTGCCGACCGGCGGCTTCTTCGCCGACCGCATGCTCCGCCGCGAGGCCGAGGCCACGGTCATCGCCGCCCGCGCCCGCAAGGAAAGCGTGATCAACGCATGATCGTCGCCTTCTCCGTGTCGCCGCTCGGCGTCGGCGAGGACGTCGGCGAATACGTCGCCGACGCCGTCCGCGTCGTCCGCGAGTCCGGACTGCCGAACCGTACGGACGCGATGTTCACGTCCATCGAGGGCGAGTGGGACGAGGTCATGGACGTCGTCAAGCGCGCCGTCGCCGCGGTCGAGGCCCGCTGCGGCCGCGTCTCGCTCGTCCTCAAGGCCGACATCCGGCCGGGAGTGACGGACGGACTGACGTCGAAGGTGGAGACGGTGGAGCGGTACCTGTCGTCCTGACCGACGGGTCCACCGGCCATCGGGCGCCCTTCCCCTCGTGGGGGAGGGCGTTTCCGTTTTCCGGCCGGGTCGCCGGAGATCATCCACGGTGTTCTGGTGATGGAGCCCAGGCTTGTAGGCAAGCAAGCCGGAATCGTCAACAATCTCTACGACCAGTTGCGACTGGCGCTGCCTGAGCGGCTGAGCCTCTTCCAAGTCGTCTCGGTCCCGATGCCCGGCGATCCGGACGACCACACCACCCCCGATCTGCTGGTCTGCGACGCGGGCTTCGCGGACTCCGACGGGCCGACGCGGGGACGCCGACGCCCCTCGGCACCGCGTACGCGCCGGGCTGCGGCCCCTCCGCGAGGAAGCCCGCGTCTGACGGGGCCCGTACCCGGAAGTTCAACCCCCCAGCAGTGCCGTCCCCAGTGGCGTGCGTTCGTACAGCACGCGGTGGCCCTCGCGGCGGGAGGTCAGGAGGCCCGCGTCGCGGAGGACGTGGAGGTGGGACGAGACCGAGGAGAGGGCCAGGCCGTGGCGGTCGGCGAGGGTCGTGGTGGAGGACGGCTCGTCGAGGGTGGTGAGGAGGGCGGCGCGGTTGGGGCCGAGGAGGCGGGCGAGAGCGTCGTCCGGGGCTGCCGGGGGTGGGGTGTGCCAGAGGCCGCCGATGCCGCGCGCCGGGTAGACCAGGGTCGCCTGCCACGGCGGGTCGAAGCCGCCGATCACCTCCGGCCAGGTGAAGACGCTGGGGACGAGCATCAGGCCCCGCCCGCCCAGCCGGCGGCTGTGGTGGCCGGGCCGGTGGATCGTCAGGGTGTCGTCCGCCCAGGTCAGCGACGGGTGGAGGTCGGCGAAGAGGCGCTCCAGACCGCCCTCGGCCAGCCGCCGCGCATGGAAGACGACGTCCGCCTCCAGCAGGGCGCGCAGCCGCGGCCAGTCCGGGGCGAGGACCGTCCGCCACGTCCGTTCGAGGGCCGCCGTCAGCTCGCGTACCGCGCCCTCCGGGTCGGCCAGCATCGCCCGGCCCCGAGCCGAGTCCGCCGCGCCGGGCGTCTCGGCCAGCGAGCGCGTGAGCTCCTCGCGCACCCGGTCCGGGTCGGTGGCCCGTACGCGCGCCAGCTCGTCCTCGAACGAGTCCAGCGGGCCGCTCGGCGGAGGGCACAGGAAATCGGGGTGGTAGCCCCGGTCCGGGATCACCAGGGACAGCCACGAGATGTCGAGCGACGCCAGCGGCTCCCGCATCCGCCGCAGCCACGGCAGGTGGTACACGTGCCGGCGCGGCCGCAGCAGCGTGTAGAGGGCCTGATGGGTCTCCCACAGCGGGGAGACGCCGAACCGGCAGCGCAACAGGTCGTCCGCCTCGAAGCGCATGTGGAACGGCACGCCGTGGTCCTTTCTTTCGGGTGAGGCCGAAAGACTAGAGGGGCCACAACGCGCCCAGCACGCTGTTGGGCATGTCCACGACGTCCAGCGCTCCTCCGCGCTCCCCCTACCGTGCCGTCTTCGCCGTCCACGAGTTCCGCGCCGTCTTCGCCGCGCACACGCTGTCCCTGCTCGGCATCGTCGTCGGCGAGATCGCGCTGTCCGTCCTCGTCTACCGGATGACCGGCTCGCCGCTGCTCAGCGCGCTCACCTTCGCGCTCGGATTCCTGCCGTACGTACTCGGCGGCACCCTGCTCGCCGGGATCGCCGACCGGCGTCCCGCCCGGCGCGTCCTGGTCACCTGCGATCTGCTGTGCGCCGCCGGTGCCGTCGCCATGGCGCTGCCCGGCACGCCCGTGGCCGCGCTGCTCGCCCTGCGGTGCCTCAACGCCGCCGTCGCGCCCGTCTTCGCCGGGACGCGGGCCGCGACGCTCGGCGACATCCTCGGCGAGGGCGACCTCTTCGTCCTGGGACGTTCGCTGCTGCGCGTCGTCGCGCAGGGCGCCCAGCTCGTCGGCTTCGCGGCCGGCGGAGTGCTGCTGACGGTCGTCGCGCCACGGACCGCGCTCGTCGCCACGGCCGTCGGCTTCCTCGCCTCGGCCGCGCTGCTGCGCCTCGGCACCCGGCGGCGCCCCGCCCGTTCCGCGCGTTCCGGCGCGGGCGGAGGCGGGCTGATGACGGCCTCCCTGGCCGGGATACGCGAGCTGTTCGCGCACCGCCGGATACGCGCCCTGATCCTGCTCTCCTGGATCCCCCCGTTCTTCCTCGTCACCCCCGAGTCCCTCGCCGCGCCCTACGCCCACGACCTCGGCGCCGGAGCCACGGCCACCGGGCTGCTGCTCTGCGCCATGCCGGTGGGCGCCATCACCGGCGAGGTGCTAGCCGGGGCCCTGCTCCGGCCGCGCACGCGGGAGCGGATCGCGCTGCCGCTGGCGGCCGCGCTGCTGCTGCCGTTCCTGCTGTACGCGCTGCGGCCCTCGCTCGGCTGGTCGCTGCTGCTCGCGGCGGTGGCCGGGGCGGGCACGGCGTACACGCTGGGCGCGGACCAGTGGTTCATCGCCGCCGTCCCCGAGGAACTGCGCGGCCGCGCCATGACGGTGCTGTCGGCCGGGACGATGACCGTCCAGGGCCTCGGCATGGCCCTGGCGGGCGCGGCGGCCGAGTTCGCGCCCCCGCACATGGTGGTCGCCGGGTCGGGGCTCGTCGGGACGGTGGCCGTCGCGGCGGTCGTCCGCGAGGTCGTACGATCTCGCTGATCAAGAACGAGGAAGGCGGCCCGATGTTCGGCAGGAGCAAGGACAGGGACCAGGGCGGGGACAAGGGCAGGGACAAGGGCAGGGACATGGATCCCGGCGTCGTCGTGCTGCGCGACTCGCAGGCCCTGGCCGACGCCGTCCGCGAGGCGCTGGAGACGGCGAGCGAGGCCGAGCGGCCGGGCCTGGAGCGGGCCGCCGGCCTGATCGCGCTCCACGCCGCCCGCCCCGAGCGCGAGATCCGGGCCGAGTGGACGCGCGGCATCCTCGCCACGGCCGGTGTGGACCCCCGGGAGCAGGAGGTCCACGCGGTACGGGCGCTGCGCCGGGCCGAGCCCGGGCTGAGCCTGAAGTCGGCGGTGCAGCTGGTGCGCGAGGCGGTGGACCCGGCGTAACGCGGCCCGCGTACCGGCCCGGTGCCGCCCGGCCCGGTTCTGACCGGGGATGTCCGGAATCCGGAACAGGCCCGGCCGGGGCGGGGCCGACGGGTACGCTCGATGCCGTGCCGAAGCCGCTCAGCCTCCCCTTCGATCCCATCGCCCGCGCCGACGAGCTCTGGAAGCGGCGCTGGGGGTCCGTGCCGTCCATGGCCGCGATCACCTCGATCATGCGGGCCCACCAGATCCTGCTGGGCCAGGTCGACGGGGTCGTCAAGCCGTACGGGCTGACCTTCGCGCGCTACGAGGCGCTGGTGCTGCTGACCTTCTCCAAGGCGGGCGAGCTGCCGATGTCGAAGATCGGCGAGCGGCTGATGGTCCACCCGACCTCGGTCACCAACACCGTGGACCGGCTGGTCACGGCCGGTCTCGTGGACAAGCGCCCCAATCCCAACGACGGCCGGGGCACGCTCGCCTCGATCACCGACAAGGGCCGTGAGGTCGTCGACGCGGCCACCCGGGACCTGATGGCGATGGACTTCGGGCTCGGCGCGTACGACGCCGAGGAGTGCGCGGAGATCTTCCGGGTGCTGCGGCCGCTGCGGGTGGCGGCGGACGACTTCACGGAGGAGGACGGCGACGAGGCGGGCGGCGACGAGGCGGGCGGCGACGTCGCCGCCGACGAGAACGCGTAGGGCGGGGCGGCGAAGATCGCCCCGGAACATGCCGTTACGCTCGCCTGCATGAAGAAGAGCGTGCTGACCCGCTACCGCGTGATGGCGTACGTCACCGGTGCCCTCCTGGTCCTCCTGACGATCGGCGTCATCGCCAAGTACCTGCTGGACATGGACGGCGCCGCGGGCCCGACCCGGGTCGTGGCCATCGCGCACGGCTGGCTGTACGTCCTCTACCTGGTCTTCGCCTTCGACTTGGGCTCCAAGGCCCGCTGGCCGTTCGGCAAGCTGGCGTGGGTGCTGATCGCCGGCACCATCCCGGGCGCCGCGTTCGTGGTCGAGCGCAAGGTCTCCCGCGAGCTGGAGCCGGTCGTCACGGACGAGGCGGACGGTCCCGTACGGGCCTGACGCCCCCGCCCCGCTTTCTCGGCACCTCGGCGCGCCCCGGACACGTCCCTTGTGTCCGGGGCGTTCTTGCGCGAGGATTTACTAGGACGTCCTACTAAATGCCGAGGCGGCGGAGGCCACCATGGACGCAGATGCGATCGAGGAGGGGCGCCGCCGCTGGCAGGCCCGGTTCGACGCGGCCCACAAGCGCGACGCCGACTTCACCACCCTCTCCGGCGCGGCGGTCGCCCCCGTCTACGGACCCCGCCCCGGCGACGCCTACGAGGGCTTCGAACGGATCGGCTGGCCCGGCGAGTACCCCTTCACCCGCGGCCTGTACGCCTCCGGCTACCGCGGCCGCACCTGGACCATCCGCCAGTTCGCCGGCTTCGGCAACGCCGAGCAGACCAACGAGCGCTACAAGACGATCCTGGCCAACGGCGGCGGCGGGCTGAGCGTGGCCTTCGACATGCCCACCCTCATGGGCCGCGACTCCGACGACGGCCGTGCCCTCGGCGAGGTCGGCCACTGCGGCGTCGCGATCGACTCCGCCGCCGACATGGAGATCCTCTTCAAGGACATCCCCCTGGGCGACGTCACCACGTCGATGACCATCAGCGGCCCCGCCGTCCCCGTCTTCTGCATGTACCTCGTCGCCGCCGAGCGCCAGGGCGTCGACCCCGGCGTCCTCAACGGCACGCTCCAGACCGACATCTTCAAGGAGTACATCGCCCAGAAGGAGTGGCTCTTCCCGCCCGAGCCCCATCTGCGCCTGATCGGCGACCTGATGGAGCACTGCGCCCGCGCCATCCCCGCCTACAAGCCGCTGTCCGTCTCCGGCTACCACATCCGCGAGGCGGGGGCCACGGCCGCGCAGGAGCTCGCCTACACCCTCGCCGACGGCTTCGGCTACGTCGAGCTGGGGCTCAGCCGCGGCCTCGACGTCGACGCCTTCGCCCCCGGTCTGTCCTTCTTCTTCGACGCCCACGTCGACTTCTTCGAGGAGATCGCCAAGTTCCGCGCGGCGCGCAGGATCTGGGCCCGCCGGCTGAAGGAGATCTACGGCGCGCGCACCGAGAAGGCCCAGTGGCTGCGCTTCCACACCCAGACCGCCGGGGTCTCCCTCACCGCCCAGCAGCCGTACAACAACGTCGTACGGACGGCCGTCGAGGCCCTCGCCGCCGTGCTCGGCGGCACCAACTCCCTCCACACCAACGCCCTGGACGAGACCCTGGCCCTCCCCAGCGAGCAGGCCGCCGAGATCGCCCTGCGCACCCAGCAGGTGCTGATGGAGGAGACGGGCGTCGCCAACGTGGCCGACCCGCTGGGCGGTTCGTGGTACGTCGAGCAGCTCACCGACCGCATCGAGGCCGACGCCGAGGAGATCTTCGGCCGGATCGAGGAACGCGGCCTGCTCTCCCACCCCGACGGCCGGCACCCCATCGGCCCCATGACCTCCGGCATCCTGCGCGGCATCGAGGACGGCTGGTTCACCGGCGAGATCGCCGAGAGCGCCTTCCGCCACCAACAGGCCCTGGAGAAGGGCGCCAAGCGCGTCGTGGGCGTCAACTGCCACCACGGCTCGGTCACCGGCGACCTGGAGATCCTGCGGGTGAGCCACGAGGTGGAGCGCGAGCAGGTGCGCGTTCTGGCCGACCGCAGGGCGCGCCGCGACGACGCCCGCGTCCGCGCCTGTCTGGAGACGATGGTGGCCGCCGCGCGCGACGGTTCCAACATGATCGCCCCCATGCTGGATGCCGCACGTGCCGAGGCCACACTGGGGGAGATCTGCGACGCGCTGCGGGCCGAGTGGGGGACGTACACGGAACCGGCGGGTTTCTGAATTCCCGGAGTCGGGCCTCGCCCGGCAGTCAATCGCTTTGGGTGAGACAACTCCGTGAAGTGATGATGGGGGGCCGGTTCCTTCAAGGAGCCGGCCCCCCATCATCGAGATCAATCCGTGCTACAGCTTGTTCGTCCAGACCTTGCGGGGCTCGTTGAAGCCGTCGCCCTTGCTGGTGAAGGTCCAGAGCCCGGTCTCGTTGCGGCCGTCGGTGCTCTGGCCGTAGTCGTAGGTGATGCCGACGTCGGTCTTGCCGTCACCGTTGAAGTCCCCGGCGGTCAGTTCGCTGGCGTTCCAGTTCCAGGCGTCGATGGAGCCCGGGACGCCGCTCTCCCAGAGCTTGAGGGGGTCACGGAACCCGGTGTCGGTGCCGTAGAACATCCACAGGGCGCTCTTGTTGCGGCCATCGTTGGTCTTGTCATAGCCGTAAAGGACGGCGACATCGGCCTTGCCATCGCCGTTGAAGTCACCGGCGGCCACCTTGCTGGTGTCCCAGTTCCAGCTCCGCCCGCCACTCGTCCACGCGTTGCTGTCCCAGGCCTTGTGGGGTTCGCTGAAACCGTTGTTGCCGTTGGAGGTGAAGAACAGAGCGGTCTCGTTACGGCCGTCGCTGGTCTTGCCGTACCCGTAGAGGATGGCGAGGTCGGCCTTCTTGTCGCCGTTGAAGTCGCCGGACGTCAGCTTGCTGGTGTTCCAGTTCCAGCTGTCCGTCCCGCTCTCCCACACCTTGACGGGGGCGGCGAAGCCGTTGCCGTTGCTGGTGAAGGTCATCAGCGTGGTCTCGTTGCGCCCCTGCGGGTTCTTGCCCAGCCCGTAGAGGACGGCCAGGTCGGCCTTGCCGTCGCCGTTGAAGTCGCCGGCGGTCACCTTGCTGTTTTCCCAGTTCCAGCTCTTCCAGGCACCCGAGCCGCTCTCCCACACCTTCTCGGGGGCGTTGAAGCCGTTGCCATTGCTGGTGAAGGTCCACAGGCCGGTCTTGCTGGCACCATCGCTGGTCTTGCCATAGCCGTAGAGGACGCCGATGTCGGTCTTGCCGTCACCGTTGAAGTCACCGGACGTCAGCTTGCTGCCGTCCCACCGCCAGGCGTCGAGCGCCCCCGCCGCGCCGGTCTCCCACACCACGCGCGGCTCCCTGAAGCCCTCACCATTGGCGGTGTGCACCCACAGGGCGGCCTGGCTCATGCCGTCCTTCGACGGGCCGTAGTCCGTAAGCATGGCGACGTCGGCTTTGCCATCGCCGTCGAAGTCACCCGTGGTGGTCGCGTACCGCTTGGGCAGGGAACGGACCTGCTGGATCCAGCCGGTGACGTCGTCCACGCGAGTGTCGACGGCTCCGGTGCGGGTTTCCTTGGGGTCGGAGCCGAGACAACCGCCCTGCCAGAAACGGCTATGAACTGTGGCAAGTTCGTAGCGGCCGTTGACTTGGCGGAATGCCGGCCCGCCGGTGTCGCCCTGGCACATGACGGCGTCGGGAGACTTGCCTGTGAGGCGGAGCGTCGAGTCCTTGACCGAAGCCACGGAGAACGTGGCGCTGTGCAGGCGGTCCGGAACCCACTCGGTCTTGGTGCGGCCGTATCCGGCGATCAGCAGGTCCTCACCCACGGTCGGGGCCTTGGCGGGAAGGCCCACCGCAGCGATGCCGGTGACTGGAGTAGCCATGCGGGCCATGACGAGATCACGGTCCTGACGAGGGACAAGTTCCACGACGTCCCGCGTCTGGCCGGCTTCACCGGTGGTGCCGGTACGGCCGATGGTTGCCGTGGTCTTGAGCTTGGGTGCGCCAGCGGCGATCTTGAAGTCCTGTGCGGGGCTGTCGGCGAAGCAACTGGCGGCAGTGATCAGCCACTGCTCATCGACCAGGGCGGCGGAGCAGCCGTGCTGTTCGCCGATGGTGAGCTTTGCTGTGAAGGTGAACGCGCCGTCCTTGGCGCCGTCACCCACGACGGCAACAGCCGGAGTGGCGATCAATAGGCTCGTCGCGGCAGTGGTTGCAAGCAGTCCGGCCACCCGGGCTATCCGCGGTTGTCTGGCGGGCATGGTGTTCCTGTCTGAGGCAGAAAAGGCGGTTGTGCTGGTGGTGCGGGAGGCCGGCCGTCAGCCGATGAGCCGGAGCTCGACCAGGATCGCGGTGTTGTCGTCCTGGTCAGGTTTGCCCTCGCCGATGCTGCCGACCTTCTTCTTGCTGTTGACCTCGACGGTCTCTGTACGCCCGGCAACGATGCCGGTCGCCCGTACCGCATGGCCACCGGTCATGATGTTGAAGGTTTCGGGGACTTCGAGGGTGAGGTAGCCGTTTTTGCCGTCGCCGGTCACCTTGAAGCAGTACGTGTTCTTGGGGTTCTGTCCAGGGTGCGTCTTCGACGTCATGATGGCGATGTCATTCGAGACACCGCAGTCGGCGAGCAGGATGTGGCCGTCGCCCTTGCGCAGGGTAATTCCGCGCTCCTCCTGGATCTTTGCCGCGTCGGGGTAGCTGAAGGTCTCCACCCCGGTGGGCGGTGTGTCGTCATCGCCGCCAGGAGCCGGATCGGCTACGGCAACGCCGAGGGCCGAGAGGCCGAGGACGACCGAAACGGCACCGGCAACGCCTGCAAAGAGCGTCTTGCGTGCGTGCGATATCACCAGAGTTTCCTTACAGGTGAATGCAACGGCAACAGCCGTGCGTAATAGCGAGATAAAGGCAGTTCGGCGAAAGCTATCATCTCGCCTGATTTCGATGGGTCGTTGAATCTCATTCAGGCCATTATTTGACCTGAATGAGTGCGTTACTTCGAGTATGTCGACGATGGGGCGGAGGAATCGAAGTCAATCTGCCCGACCGGTGCCGGGTTAACCGTTAAACCAGGGTCAAGAACGAGCTATGCAGGCCCCAAAGGGCGGTTATGCTCACCGCGCCGAAGTACGGCACTCGGTATGTGACAAGGAATGAATTCAGTAGTGAGAGACAACCTCTACTTGAGTAGATCCGGGGGGATGCGGGGGCTCGGCATGCATACGCTGCGCCTGCGCCTGCTCCCGATGGCGCTCGTCTTAGGTCTGCTCGGGGCGGGACCGGCTGCGGCGGACGGGACACCGGTGAACGGTGACGGGGCTCCTCTCGTCACTGATCGGAGCCGAGTCGTCGACCTATGGGAGCTCGGTGGACGCCACGTCAAGACAGCGGCCGAAGCCGCGCTCATGGGGAGCGACGAGGACGTCCGCAAGTTCCTCGCCGAAGGCAAGGACGCCGCTGAGCGCAGCGATGACCTCATCGATGCGACCCGCATCGCTGGGGCGGGTGGGGCGAAAGTCCGGCAGGCTGCGTACAACGCCCTTACTGGTTCCGCCGAGGACCTGCACAACTTCCTCAAGGACGGCTGGCAAGAGCCGCATGAGACGGACCTGAAGATCGCGGCCACGCGCATCGTCAGCACCGGCGGCCCTGCGGTCAGGCGAGCAGGGACGGCCGCGCTCCAAGGGTCCGTGGAGGACATCCGCAAGTTCATCGACGAGGGCCAGTACGAGGCGCGCGACTCCGATGACAAGATCCGGGTCACCCGGATCCTGGACGCGGGCGGACCGGCGACGAAGGAAGCCGCTGAGGTCGCGCTACGGGGCTCTATCGAGGACATCCGGGAGTTCCTGAACGTCGGCCAGTACATCGCCCGTTCCCGTGACCAGGAGCGAGCCACCGTCTCCCAGCTGGCCCAGCAGGCGAAGGAAGCCGGTGAAGTCGCCAAGCGGCAGACCGAAGAGGCCAAGGCGGCTTCGGAACGCGCGGTGAAGGCAGCAGAACTGGCCAAGGAAGCCGCGAAGAGGGCGGCAGCCGAGACGAAGGCAGCAGGCAAGGACGCGGGCCGGGCTGCCGATGCCGCAGGCCGTGCGGCGGACGCCGCGGCAGGCGCTGCTCAGGCGGCACAGGAGGCCATCGGGGCTGCGCAGGCCGCCAACTACGCGGCGAGGATGGCCGCGAATGCCGCGGCTCAGGCCTCGGCTGCGGCCGCAGCTGCTGCCGAGGCAGGGGCACGAGCGCGTGACGCCGCTGCGGGCGCTGCTATGGATGCCGGTCTTGCGGACGCGGCAAAGGAGGCCGCCGAGGTCGCGCACAACGCGGCCAAGGCTGCTGTCACATCGGCGGAGGCTGCTTCACAGGCCAAGGCCGCTGCCCAAGCTGTTGATGTCGCCGTAAGTGCGGCCATCAGCGCTGCCGAGAACGCTGAAGTGGCAGCCGCTTCGGCGGACGAGGCCGGCGGGTACGCGGGTGAGGCAGCTGAGCAGGCCGCACTGGCCCGCGAATGGGCGGGTACGGCTCGCAGCCAGGCTCGGGAGGCCGCTCGTGCGGCCAAGCGAGCTCAGTACCTGGCCAGGGTCGCTGCGGGCGCGGCGGACGAGGCCGAGCGGGCTGCTCGCTCCGCCGCTGTGCACGCCGAGAACGCGGCGAAGGCGGCCGAAGAAGCCGCCAAGCACGCCGGTGAAGCGGCCACGGCGGCCGAGCAGTCCAAGAACCATGCGAAGGCCGCCCAGGAGGCAGCCGATCAAGCGAACTCCGCTGTGGCCACCGCACGCAAGGTGCAGGACGTCGCCCGGCAGGTCGAGGAAGAGGAGCTCGAGACCAGGAAGAACGCCAGGATCGCGCAGGCCAAGGCACTTTCGCAGGCGAAGGAGAAGGCCAAGGCCGAAGCGGCACGTGCGGAGAAGAAGCGCAAGGATCTCGACGACGAGGCGGCCCGCCTGGCCGCCGAGGCAGCCAAGCCGGGCGTCGACGCCAAGGAGATGGCCGTCAAGGGCCGCAAGGTGGCCGTCTGGGCGATGAGGGCTCGCGGTCCTTGGAGCCGGGCGGCAGCCAAAACCGCGTTCGCCGGCAGCGACGACAAAATCCGCGAATACTTACGGACCGGTCTGCAGCAGGCCACGTTTGAGGACGATCGCGGGGAGGTCCAGCGCCTGGCTCTGGAAAGCAGCCTCGACAACGTCCGCAAGGCAGCGAAGGAGGCGCTCAAGGGCGACGCGAAGCAGATCGGCGAGTTCCTGAGCAAGGGCCAGCACGAGGCCGCTCGGACCGATTACCAGATCCGTGTCACTCAGATCGCCGACGCCGGTGGCCGCAAGGTCAAGGATGAGGCACGCGAAGTCCTCCTGAGCGGCTCGGTCGACAAGCTGCGGGAGTTCATCAGCGAAGGCCAGTACGCCGCCCGGGAGATCGACGAGCGCATCCGTGCCACCCAGCTCACAGACAGCGGAGGCCCCGAAACCAAGGCGGCGGCCGAGGTCGCTCTTCATGCGCCACGCGAGTACCTGCATGCCTTTATCCAGATGGGGCAGTACGCCACGGCTCGTCAGGACCACCTTGCCGCGACGCACATAGCCTCGGTCAAACAGCTCATCGCCGAAGCGTCGGTAGCCGCCGCGACCGCGCAGAAGAATGCCGCCGAAGCAGCCATCGCGGCGCTGACGGCTGATAAAGCAGCTACGGACGCGAAGAAGTATGCGGATCAAGCGGCCGAGTCGGCAGGTAAGGCAGTTGAATACTCCTCGCAGGCCAAGGGATTCGCACAGCAGGCTGAAGTATCGGCAACAGATGCAGCCAAGTCGGCACAGTCAGCCACCGAGGCAGCTGCCGCCGCAGAAAGCGATGCCGCAGCCGCAGAAGAATATGCAGACCAGGCTCAAACATCGGCTGATTGGGCCAGTTCCTTCGCCGACGATGCATATGCGTCGGCTGATATAGCAGAAGAATACGCACGGCAGGCCGGCGAAGATGCCGATGCCGCCAAGGTTTATACAGCAAAGGTCCAAGCGCGCGTTTTCGAACTGCAGGCGATCGAATATGAAGAGGCACTCGCTCAGAAGAACGCCGAGGATCAAGCGCACGAAGAGGCTAAAGCGGTAGCAAAGCGCAAGCGCGAAGAAGTAGAAGCCCAGGCCCGGGACCGTAAAGTACGCCCCTTGCTGCCAGACGGATATCGCTGGGATGACCCGGAGACATGGACCAAGGAAGAAAAGTTCGTCTGGAACTTGCTTGATGGTCCTGCTGTCCTCGAGTGTAAGGAGGAATTTGGCTTCAACAAGACCTGCGGGTGGGCAGCCTTGGCAATCGGCCCGGTGGGTAAGGGCGGGAAGCTTGCCAAGTTGGGCGGGAAGGCGGCGGAAGGGGTCGAATGGCTCGTAAAGAAAACGCGCTTCTTCCGAAAAGGCTGCAAATGCTTCTTGGCGGGCACCAAAGTGCTGATGGGCGATGGATCGACAAAGAATATCGAGGACGTCCATCAAGGCGATCAGGTCCTTGCAGCCGACCCGCTGAGCGGGAAGACGGCACCACGTCGAGTTGCCCATTTGATCGTCACGGAAGACGACAAGCACTTCAATGAACTGACGATCGACACCCCGGGCGGGCTTGAGAAGCTCACCGCAACTCACGAGCACCCGTTCTGGAGCCCGTCGGAGCGTAAGTGGCTCGAAGCTGGGGACCTAAAGCCCGGCAACAGTCTCTTGAGCAGTGATCAAACCGCGCTCCGGGTTCAATCCAATCGCCCCTACGATCAACGCGCACGTACCTACAACCTTTCTATTGAAGGTCTCCACACGTACTATGTGCTTGCGGGATCAACTCCGGTGCTCGTCCATAATTCAAGTGGAGCTTGTGCTGTCAAGCTGACGCGGGGAGAAAAGGTTGCGGCGGCGCGTGGTGTAGATGATCTTTCTCCTGAGTTGCGGAAGAGTTTAACCAAGTTTATGAAGGGGAGTCCTGGTGCAGCTGAGATCCCCGAGATAGTCCGCCTCGCTGGAGGTGGCGCCGAGTTCAGTTACAAGGTCCCGGGGATAGTTCCGAAGTCTTTCGCGATCTACCGGAAGCGAGTTAACTCCGAAGGTGTTACGGAGATGACCATCAAGACGACGTTCCTTCCGGATGGGAACATTGCCCACGTCAAGTTCAAGTAAGGATTCCGCCGAGTATGGGCTCAGAGACATGTGCGGCGCTTACTAGCCTGATCCGATGGAATGCCTCCTTGGACGGCTTGATTGAAGACGCCAATCGTTGTGATCGGCACGATGGGCCTCCAGTATGCCTGAATCGCACTGTTGTCAGGGATGTCCTGCAACGGTGCGTAGCGGGAGAATTGAATATCGTTGAACTACCTAAGTGGTCCGGAGCGGTGCATATGCTGGATCGCTTGGAGTTCGACGAGCCAGATGTTGATTTGCTGACCCAGTTCCTCTTCGAAGTGTCGACCCCAGAACTGTTTGAGCCCGTCACCGTGGACGTATGTCGGCGGTGGATCGACCGGCTTGCACAGGCATAGCGGCTAACTCACATGTAGGCGTCAGGGGCCCCGGTGGATGAAGATCCGTCGGGGCCCCTGGGTGTTTGGCGGTTATCCCCTCGCGGCACTTCTGGGGCCCGGGGGCATGACACCTGAGCTATGTAGTTGAACGATCGCGTGGGTGCTCATCTTCCCCTTCTTGCGGCGGCGTTCGCGGCCTTGACCTTCGCGGACATCACTTCGTTGGGCGTCGCCGGTCGAAGGAAGCACGGGTGTGCGTCCCAGTCCGAGCCGCCTTCGCCCTCAAGTGGCCTGAGCCTGACGCCGTCGCGGCCGATGCTCACCACTCGGCCAACCCTGTACCAGACGGGGTCGAGGGCATACGAGCCGACGGGGGTCTTCGTGGAGGCGTTCACCGGTTCACCTCTTCTTCGCACGAGGGCTGCCTGGGCACGATGTTCAGACCGTGGGCCGTCGCGATCACGACGTACTCGCCGCCCGAAAGAGGGGCGCACTGGTAACTCTGGGGCACCTGAGCGCGGTTGTGCGGGGTGGGGGCAGGCGGCGGTGCCGCCTGGTGAAGTGCGGGGGCGCTGGTGGGGGCATGCAGGTCCAGACCGAGGAGCTTCCTCAGCCACCAAATCCGCTTCGAGCTAGAGTTGCGCATGTCGACGCTCCTTTTCAGCGTTGGCCACGCCCCCGGACCGATTGCGCGGTCGCGGGGGTTTCTTCGGTCAAGAACCAACACTTGCGAACCGGACGGGGCGTTCCTACCGCCTTCCGGGGACGTTGGGCACGGAGTCGGAGTACGTTGCGAAGCGTTCCAAACGTCCCTGGGGGTATCCGTGAACGAAGCACTGCGCCGTGCCATGGCTCAGGCGCGGGTGACCGACCGCCAGTTGGCTGATCGGTGCGGCGTTGACGTCAAGACCGTTGGCCGATGGATCACCAGGCCGGAACGGGTTCCTCACGCCCGGCACCGCTGGGCGGTCTGCGAAGCGGTCGGAGAGGACGAAGCCGTGTTGTGGCCGGCAGCCGCGAAGAAGGCGATCAAGGTTGGGCCGGACCGTGAAGTCATCTCGGTCTATCCATACCGCTCTGCTTGTCCGTCGTCGCTGTGGCGCTCACTGATCACCAAGGCGGAGCGGGAACTGGCATTCGCTGGGTACACGAACTACTTTCTCTGGCTCGAGCAAGCACGGTTCGGGACGGCGCTGCGCCGTAAGGCGACGCAGGGGTGCCGTGTGCGGTTCTTGCTCGGCCATCCTGAGAGCGACCTGACACAGGCGCGGGAGCAGGAGGAGGGGGTCGCGCTGACCCTCTCCACTCGTATCCGCGTGACGCTCGCCGAGCTTGAGAAGATCAAGGAGCAGGCAGGCATTGACGCGAGGTATAGCGACGGGCACGCGTACCTCTCGGTGTTCCGCTTCGATGACGACATGATCGTGACTCCCCTGCTCACTCATCACGTCGGGCACGATGCTCCCACGCTGCATCTGCGCCGGCACCAGAACGACGGCATGTTCGACCGCTTCGCCTCGCACGTCGAGCAACTGTGGAACCGGGGAACTCCGGTATGGGGAGGAGAATGACGCGATGGGTAGGCGCGACTACGAGGACGATCCGCACGCCCCGGCCGCGAACAGCCTCGTTCCGGCTGCCTCCGCCGTCGTGGTCGATGACGCCGGGCGCGTCCTCCTCCAGCGCCGCCGCGACAACGGCATGTGGGCGCTCCCCGGGGGCGGGATGCGTATCGGCGAGTCGCTGCCGGACTGCGCGGTGCGCGAGACCAAAGAGGAGACCGGAATCGACGTCGAGGTCATCGGGATCGTCGGTACGTACTCCAACCCTCGGCACGTCTTCGCCTACGACGACGGCGAGGTGCGGCAGGAATTCTCGATCTGCTTTCTGGCGCGCCAGGTGGCGGGGTGTCTGGCGGTGTCCGAGGAGTCCACGGACGTCCGTTGGTTCGAGCCCGGGGAGATCGACGCGCTTCCCATGGTTCCCGGCATCCGGAAGCGCGTGGACGACTGGCGGCACGGCAACATGCCGGCTGCCCGGTAGGTGCCCCGCAGGCCGCCCGGCCCTCGCGCGGGCCTATGCGGAGGCAGGCCCATGACCCGATGTCTGGCCCCCTGGCCCCGCCATCGATGCCAGCCCGCCCACCAGCAGCCCCGCGAGGCCGCTCGCCCACTCCGGGTCCACCGGTTTCGCGCTTACCAGGGTGCGGTGGACCACCGCGCCGGCGATGACGTCGAAGATGAGGTCCGCGTTGCGGTGTGCCGCGGCCGTGTCCTCTTCATAGGGCAGCTCCCCGCGGGCCTGGGCGCGGGCTCGGCCCAGGAGGACCAGGGACTTCTGGCGGTCCACGATCGCGGAGCGGATGCGGTCGCGCAGCGCGTCGTCGCGGGTGGATTCGGCCACCACCGCCATGAGGGCCGTCTTGGTCTCGGGCCGTTCCAGCAGCGCGGCGAACTGGAGGACGACGCCCTCGATGTCGGCCTGGAGGCTGCCGCGGTCGGGGAGTTCCAGGTGCTCGTCGAAGAGGGCGGCCACCGCGTCCACCACGAGTTCGTTCTTGCCCGCCCAGCGGCGGTAGAGGGTGGTCTTGGCGACTCCCGCGCGGGTCGCGACGTCGCCCAGCGTCAGCTTGCCCCAGCCCAGCTCGACCAGGGCCGCGCGGGTCGCGTCGAGGATGGCGCGGTCGGCCTCGGCGTTGCGGGGGCGGCCCGTGCGGCGGGCCGGGGGAGGGGCGGTGGAGCTCATGGAGGGACCTTACCGCCGAGTAGGTCGCCGGGTATGAGGCAGATCACAGGGCCGGGGAGTGGTCGTTGCAGTTACGCTACGGCTCGTAGCGTAAGAGCGACAACCACAGGCGCCCGGTGGGGACCCGGTGCCGACAGTCAGCCGTTGTCCGCCGGTTTTCCGGTTCGCCGTGCCGAGGGGGGAGGATAGGGCCATGCAGCCACGGAATATGTCCATGAGTGGAGTGGTCGACCTCGCCGCGGTGAAGGCGGCCGGGGAAGCGAAGCAGAAGGCGGAGCAGGTGCGCGCGGAGGCCGTGCGCCAGGGTGTGGCCCCGGCAGCGGGCCGCCTCGTCTTCGACGTCGACGAGGCCGGCTTCGAGGCGGAGGTCCTTCAGCGGTCCGCCGAGGTGCCCGTCGTCATCGACTTCTGGGCCGACTGGTGCGAGCCGTGCAAGCAGCTCGGCCCGCTGCTGGAGCGGCTGGCCGACGAATACGCGGGGCGCTTCGTCCTCGCCAAGGTGGACGTCGAGGCCAATCAGCTGCTCTTCCAGCAGTTCGGCGTCCAGTCCATCCCGGCCGTGTTCGCCGTCGTGGCCGGCCAGGCCCTGCCGCTGTTCCAGGGCGCGGCCCCCGAGGCCCAGATCCGTCAGGTGCTCGACCAGCTGATCGCGGTGGCGGAGCAGCGCTTCGGCATCGTGGGCGCGCCCGTCGCGCCGGGAGAGCCGGGAGAGGGGGGCGAGGCCGCCGCGCCGCAGGCGCCCGCCGGCCCCCACGACATCGCCCTGTCCGCCGCGCACGACGCGCTGGACGCGGGTGACCTGGGCGGTGCCGTCCGCGCCTACGAGAACGTGCTGTCCGACGACCCGGCCAACGCCGAGGCCAAGCTGGGGCTCGCCCAGGCGCAGCTCCTCCAGCGGGTCCAGGGCATGGACGCGCAGGCGGTGCGCAAGGCGGCCGCCGACGCGCCGGGCGATGTGACCGCGCAGATCGCCGCCGCCGATCTCGATCTCGTCGGCGGGCATGTCGAGGACGCCTTCGGGCGGTTGATCGACGCCGTGAAGCGGACGGCGGGGGAGGACCGCGACGCCGCGCGCGTGCGGCTGCTGGAGCTCTTCGAGGTGATCGGTCCCGACGATCCGAGGGTGACGGCGGCGCGTACCGCGCTGTCCCGCGCCCTGTTCTGACGGGCGCTCGACGGGCACTCGTCCCTCCCTCGTCACAGGCGGAACGGGCGACTGCGCTTTACCAAAACTTGGTAAACGCGGCCACTGTTACGCGCGGTAAGGAAAACCCGGGCATTCGCCCGGGTTTTTCTGTTGTGCCCCCTCGGTCGCGGTTACGTTCCGGCGTCGTGCGGCCAAGTGCCGATACATACCGGCCGTCCGTTGGTTATCCGCTCGTTACTCGCAAGTAATCAACCTCTTGTGCCCCGGCCCGCGATGGACCACGATCGGGCCAGCCCGGTCCGCTCCCCGCCCGGCCGTCGGTCGTGCGCGGGTCGCGGGTCCCCACCGGGCGGGCCGGCGGCACATCCGCCGGTTCTGGGACAGGGGGGTCCCCGTGCGTCAACGGCGGGGCCTGTTCCGCCGGTTGCGCGAAGGCGTGGCCAGTGGTTGTCGCTCGGGGGTGATCGCCGGTGTGTGACGGGCGCGGCAGGCGCCAGCGGACGCCACGGTGCTCTTCTTCCCGAGGACGTAGCTCTTCTCCCATCCCCGCGCGGGCCGCCGGCCCGCACCGGGGATGTACGTCCGAGAAGGAGGAAAGTCGTGAAGGACCGGACTCGTGGTGGGACCAGATGGCGCAGGTTCGCCGTCGTCATGGTGCCCGGTGTCGCGGCCTCGGCCGCGGTCGGTGTGGCGGTCGCGCAGGGCGCCCTCGCGGCGTCGTTCAGTGTTTCGGGCCAGCAGTTCAAGGTCGCGGCCGGGAAGATGGTGGGCGAGGACTTCGTCCAGTACGGCGCTCTCGAGCAGAACTCGAAGGGTGCCCATCCCGTGGCGGTCGTCGGCGTGAACCACGCCACGATCAACAATCTCTGCCAGTCCGTCGTCGTCCCCATCCCGCTCATCGGCCAGGACGTCTCGATGGTGCTCAAGGCGGGCGACAAGGAAGCGGTCGACGCCAAGCAGCTCTACATCGACGCGGACGTCCTCAAGGCCGACGCGGAGTTCGAGGACATCGACATCGGCGTCTCGGTGGACGACACCCTCAAGGGCAAGGGCGCCGGCAAGGGCCCCGGCCCGCACGCCGGTGACAAGTACGTGCCGGGCTCGTTCGCCCAGCAGGCCAAGAAGGTCACCTTCACCAATGCCAAGCAGCGGGCGTGGGCGACCACGGCGGGCACCTTCACTCTCAAGGGCCTGAAGATGAGCGTCGGCTTCGGCAAGAACGAGTGCTTCAAGGACTCGGAGCTGGAGTGACGGGACGGGCGTGGACCGGGCCGCCCGGCCCACGCCCGGACCCGGCCGCCCTCCGCGACCGCGTTCGTGGCCGCGACCGCGTCCGCGTCCGTGAGCGCCACGCATCACCGATTCGCCAGTCCCGAGGAGCTGTACACCATGAGCGCCGATACGCGACCACGGCTGATCGACACGCTCGGCCGCACCCGCCGTTCGTTCTGGGACTGGCGGGGCCGACGCCCCTTCTGGGGCGGGCTGTTGTGCATCCTGGCCGGTGTCCCGGTCATGTACATCCCGTACCAGACGGTCTCGCTGGGCGATCTCCAGTTCCGGATGGCCACGACGGCCGGCGCCGGATCGCTGATCATCGGCGTGCTGCTGATCGTGCTGGGCCTGACCATGTGGTACCAGCCGCAGTCGAGGGTCTTCGCCGGTGTCGCCGCGATCCTCCTCGCGCTGGTCTCCCTCGTCGTCTCCAACTTCGGCGCCTTCCTGATCGGATTCCTGCTGGCGCTGATCGGCGGTGGCCTGGGGGTGTCCTGGGCGCCGGGGCAGCCGCAGCCCGCGCCGGCCGACGAGTTTGCGGGGAGGCACCGTGCCGACTGACCACGCACACGGCGGCGTGCGCGGTCCGCGTCACGCCGCGCCGAGAAAGCCGCTGCTGGCCCGGCTGAACATGCCGGCCGGCAAGGCGGTCGCCCTGGCGGCGATGCCCGGTGCCGTGCTGATGGGCATGGGCCTCACGCCCACACTGGCCCAGGCCAAGCCCGCACAGCCGTTGAACCCCTTTGGGGACGCGGGGTGCGTGACCGCGCCGGACGTGACCCCGGAGACGCCGGAGGGCGGGACGCCCTCGCCGCAGGCAGGGAAGGACACGGGCGCGAGCCCGGGGCCGACCGAAAGCCCGGGTACGGGCACGGGCGCGAGCCCCGGGGCCGTGGGGGCCCCGGGGGCCAAGGCCAAGCCCATACCCGCACCCGTGCCCGTACCCGAGGGGCAGCCCTCGCCGTCCGCGTCCGCGAAGCCCACGCCCGTACCGGATCGCGTTCCGGCACCGGTTTCCTCGCCTTCCAAGAAGGTGAACCCGCTGGATCCGCTGGGTCTCGGCGAGAAGCTGACCGACATCCTGACCGGCCGGAAGAGCGAGGCGCAGCCGGCCGCGCCGACCACCGCGACCGGCCCGTCGACGTCGCCCTCGCGCGCACCGTCGCCCGCGCCGTCACCGTCGGCGCGGTCGGCACAGCCGCAGGCGGGCAAGGCCACGCCGGGAGCCGGACAGCCCGGGCCGACGACCGGACCGAAGGCGTCCGCGACCCCGTCCCCTTCCGCGACCCCGTCCCCTTCCGCGTCCGCCACGGAATCGCCCACCCCCTCGCCCACCGGGGAGGCCGGCGACAAGCCGCCGGTTCCCTGTCCCAAGGGCACGGTCGTCGACGAGAACGAGAAGCGCGCCTTTCCCGGGCAGCCCTGGTACCTGGAGGCGAGCAGGCTCACCCTCACCGGTCTCACCTACGAGGGCGTCAAGCGCATCACGATGGCGAACGGGCAGCAGAAGCAGGTGCTCAAGTTCACCGCGGACGCCCTGGACATCAGGGATCTGCACCAGATCGTCAACAGCCGGGGGAAGCAGTACCACGTGGCCGGGATGGGGACGACCTCGACGCTCAAGGCCGCCAAGGGCGACAAGATCACCATGTACACGGAGGAGCTGAAGGGGAATCTCCTCGGGGTCCTCCCGTCGACCCAGTCGCCGACGCACCTGCCGCCGCTGATCCCGGGGCTGAAGCTGCCGATCCCGATCTTCTTCACCCATGTGAAGATCCGTCAGGCGGGGCAGTTCGGCGGGACGCTGCACATCCCGAACCTCCGCCAGTACCTGACCGACGGCACGTATCCGCAATAACGGCCGTGGCCGCCGCCCCCGCGAGGGGGACGGCGGCCACGGCCGTCGTGCGCGTACCGGCGCCGGAACCTAGCGGTTCTCGCCGCCGAGGTGGTGCACCCGCACCATGTTGGTGGTGCCGGGGATGCCGGGCGGGGAGCCGGCCGTGATGATCATGATGTCGCCCTCGGTGTAACGCTTGAGCTTGAGCAGCTCGGCGTCGACCAGGTCGACCATCGCGTCCGTGTTGTCCACGTGCGGGACCACATAGGTCTCGACGCCCCAGCTCAGCGTGAGCTGGTTGCGGGTCGAGGCGTCCGTGGTGAAGGCCAGGATCGGCTGCGCCGTGCGGTAGCGGGACAGCCGGCGGGCGGTGTCACCGGACTTGGTGAAGGCGACCAGGGCCTTGCCGCCCAGGAAGTCCGCGATCTCGCACGCGGCGCGGGCGACGGAACCGCCCTGCGTACGCGGCTTCTTGCCCGGGACGAGCGGCTGGAGGCCCTTGGAGAGGAGCTCCTGCTCGGCCGCCTCGACGATGCGGGACATCGTCTTGACGGTCTCGATCGGGTAGGCGCCGACCGAGGACTCGGCGGAGAGCATGACCGCGTCCGCGCCGTCCAGGATGGCGTTGGCGACGTCAGACGCCTCGGCACGCGTGGGACGGGAGTTGGTGATCATCGACTCCATCATCTGGGTCGCGACGATCACCGGCTTGGCGTTGCGGCGGCACATCTCGATCAGGCGCTTCTGCACCATCGGGACGCGCTCCAGCGGGTACTCCACCGCCAGGTCGCCACGGGCCACCATCACACCGTCGAAGGCCATGACGACCTCGATCATGTTCTCGACGGCCTGCGGCTTCTCGACCTTGGCGATGACCGGCACGCGGCGGCCGACCTGGTCCATGACGCGGTGGACGTCCTGGACGTCCTTGGCGTCGCGGACGAAGGACAGCGCCACCATGTCGCAGCCCATGGCGAGGGCGAACTTCAGGTCCTCGATGTCCTTCTCGGACAGCGCCGGGACGTTCACCGCCGCGCCGGGCAGGTTGATGCCCTTGTGGTCGGAGATGACACCGCCCTCGATGACGATCGTCTTCACGCGCGGGCCGTCGACCTCGGTGACCCGCAGCTCGACGTTGCCGTCGTTGATCAGGACCTGGTCGCCCTTGACGACGTCGCCGGGCAGGCCCTTGTAGGTCGTGCCGCAGATCGTCCGGTCGCCCGGGACGTCCTCGGTGGTGATGACGAACTCGTCACCGCGCACCAGCTCCACGGGGCCGTCCGCGAAGGTCTCCAGGCGGATCTTCGGGCCCTGGAGGTCGGCCAGCACGCCCACCGCGCGGCCGGTCTCCTCCGAGGCCTTGCGGAGGCGGTTGTACCGCTCCTCGTGCTCCGAGTGGGACCCGTGGCTCATGTTGAAACGGGCCACGTTCATACCGGCCTCGATCAGCGACTTCAGCTGGTCGAAGGAGTCGACGGCAGGGCCCAGGGTGCAGACGATTTTGGAACGGCGCATGGGGCAGATCCTATCGGTTTGTTTCGGAGCGGAATATTCGAGCTGTGGGAAAGACCAAGGAACGGTTTATGAAGCATCCGCCGATCAAGAGCTGACCAGCGCGTACGCCTGCGTGGCGATCTCCAGCTCCTCATCGGTCGGGACCACCGCCACCGCCACCCGCGCGTACTCGGGGGAGATCAGCCGCGGCTCGCCCGAACGGATCTCGTTCAGCCCGGCGTCCACGACCAGGCCCAGCTCCTCCAGGCCCGCCACGGCGGCCTCGCGGACCGGGGCCGCGTTCTCGCCCACGCCCGCGGTGAAGGCCACGGCGTCGACCTTGCCCAGGACCGCGTAGTAGGCGCCGATGTACTTCTTCAGCCGGTGCACGTAGATGTCGAAGGCGAGCGCCGCCCGCTCGTCGCCCTCGTCGATGCGCCGGCGGATCTCGCGCATGTCGTTGTCGCCGCACAGTCCGATCAGACCGCTCTTCTTGTTGAGGAGCGAGTCGATCTCGTCGACGGACATCCCCGCGTTGCGGGACAGGTGCAGCAGCACCGCCGGGTCCAGGTCGCCGGAGCGGGTGCCCATGACCAGGCCCTCCAGCGGGGTGAGGCCCATGGAGGTGTCGACGCAGCGGCCGCCCTTCACCGCGGAGGCCGAGGCGCCGTTGCCCAGGTGGAGGACGATGACGTTGACCTCTTCAGGGGCCTTGCCCAGCAGCTTCGCGGTCTCGCGGGAGACGTAGGCGTGCGAGGTGCCGTGGAAGCCGTAGCGGCGGATCATGTGCGCGTCCGCCGTCGCGGTGTCGATCGCGTAGCGCGCGGCCGACTCCGGCATCGTGGTGTGGAAGGCGGTGTCGAACACCGCGACCTGCGGCAGGTCCGGGCGCAGCGCCCGGGCCGTGCGGATGCCGGTGATGTTGGCCGGGTTGTGCAGCGGCGCCACCGGGATCAGGCGCTCGATCTCCGCGACGACCTCGTCGGTGATCAGGGTCGGCTCGGTGAACTCGCTGCCGCCGTGCACGACGCGGTGGCCGATCGCGGCCAGCTCCGGGGAGTCCAGGCCCAGCCCGTCGGCGGCGAGCTCCGCCGCGACGGCCTGGAGGGCGGCGTCGTGGTCGGCGATCGGGCCGGTGCGCTCACGCTTGTCGCCACCGGAGGCCAGCGGGGTGTGCGCCAGCCGCGAGGTCTCCTCGCCGATGCGCTCGACCAGACCGGCGGCCAGCCGGGCGCCGTCGGCCATGTCGAGCAGCTGGTACTTGAGCGAGGACGAGCCGGAGTTGAGGACGAGGACTCGGGTGGCGTTGGAAGTCATCTGGGCTTTCCGTGTGGGGGTTCGGAGGTCTCATGGGTGCGGGGCCGGGGCGTGGTGCCCCGGCCCCGCGGGGCGGATCAGGGCTCGACGCGCTCGCCGCGCTGCTCGCCCTGGGCCTGGATGGCGGTGATCGCCACGGTGTTCACGATGTCCTGGACCAGCGCGCCGCGCGACAGGTCGTTGACGGGCTTGCGCAGGCCCTGGAGGACCGGGCCCACCGCGACCGCGCCGGCCGAGCGCTGGACGGCCTTGTAGGTGTTGTTGCCGGTGTTCAGGTCGGGGAAGACCAGCACCGTGGCCTTGCCGGCGACCTCGGAGCCGGGCAGCTTGGTCGCGGCGACGCGGGCGTCTACGGCGGCGTCGTACTGGATCGGGCCCTCGACCTTGAGGTCGGGGCGGCGCTCGCGGACCAGCTCGGTGGCCTTGCGGACCTTGTCGACGTCCGCGCCGGAGCCGGAGGTGCCGGTGGAGTACGACAGCATCGCCACGCGCGGCTCGACGCCGAACTGCTCGGCGGTCTCGGCGGACTGGATGGCGATGTCCGCGAGCTGCTCGGCGTTCGGGTCGGGGTTGACCGCACAGTCGCCGTAGACCAGGACCCGGTCGGCCAGGCACATGAAGAAGACCGAGGAGACGATCTGGGCGCCCGGCGCGGTCTTGATGATCTCGAAGGCGGGGCGGATGGTGGCGGCGGTGGAGTGCACCGCGCCGGAGACCATGCCGTCGGCCAGGCCCTCCTGGACCATCAGGGTGCCGAAGTAGGAGACGTCGGCGACGACGTCGTGGGCCAGCTCGACGGTCATGCCCTTGTGGGCGCGGGCCTTGGCGTAGATCTCGGCGAAGCGCTCGCGCAGCGGCGAGGTCGTCGGGTCGATCAGCTGGGCGTCGGCCAGGTCGATGCTCAGCTCGGCGGCGCGCTTGCGGATCGCGTCCTCCTCGCCCAGCAGGATGATGTCGCAGACGTCCCGGCGCAGCAGCACGTCGGCGGCGCGCAGCACGCGCTCCTCGGTGCCCTCGGGGAGGACGACCCGGCGGCGGGCGGAGCGGGAGCGCTGGATCAGCTCGTGCTCGAACATCATCGGCGTGACGCGCTCGGAGCGGGCCACGGAGATGCGGTTCGTCAGCTCGGCGGTGTCCACGTGGCGCTCGAAGAGGCCCAGCGCGGTCTCCGCCTTGCGCGGCGAGGACGCCTCCAGCTTGCCCTCGATGGCGAAGAGCTCGGCGGCGGTGGGGAAGGACCCGCCGGGCACGGAGACCACCGGCGTGCCCGGGGCCAGCCGGCCGGCCAGCGCCAGGATGTCCGGGCCCGGGCGCTCGTCCAGGGTCAGCAGCACACCGGCTATGGCCGGGGCGCCCGCGCTGTGCGCGGCCAGCGCGCCGATGATCAGGTCCACGCGGTCGCCGGGGGTGACCACCAGGCAGCCCTCGGTCAGGGCGGGCAGGAAGACGGGCAGCATGGCGCCGCCGAAGACGAAGTCCTTGGCGTCGCGGGCGAGCCCGGAGTCGTCGCCGAGCAGCACCTCGGCGTCCAGCTGCTGGACGATCTGGCGCACGGTCGGCGCGGACAGCGCGCTGTCCTCGGGCAGGGCGTAGCAGGGCACGGGCAGGCTCGCGGACAGTCGCTCGGCGACGGCCTCGCGGTCGGCCGGAGCCACCCGGTTGACGACCAGGGCGACGACGTCGCAGCCCAGCGACTGGTAGGCGCGGAAGGCGTTGCGGGCCTCGGCCCGCACCGACTCGGCCGACTGCTCCTGGCCGCCGACGACCGTGAGCACGGACGCGGCGAACTCGTTGGCCAGCCGGGCGTTGAGGGCCAGCTCGTCGGGGAGGGTGGTGCCCACGAAGTCGGTGCCGAGGACGAGGACGTACTCGTGGTCGCGGGCGACGGCGTGGAAGCGCTCGACGAGCTGGGAGACGAGCTCGTCCGTGCCCCGCTCGGCCTGGAGGGCGGCCGCCTCGTTGTAGGTCATGCCGACCACGCTCTCGGGGGACTGCGCCATCCGGTAGCGCGACCGCAGCAGGTCGACGAGGCGGTCGGGGCCGTCGCCGTGGAAGAGCGGGCGGAAGACACCCACCTTCTCGACATGGCGGGTGAGGAGCTCCATGACTCCCAGCTCGATGACCTGGCGCCCGTCGCCCCGGTCGGTCCCGGTCACGTACACGCTGCGCGTCACGCGTGCTCTCCTACTCGGCTAGTTCTCGACTGAAAATAAACCCGTTAGGGTGGGCTTGACCTCTTGACAATACCTGCGCTCGTGGATAAAGCGCCCGTCAGGAGGGTGATGGCGGAATGCGACGCGGGCCGTCGGCCCATGAAACAATCGGCCTGGCTCACAGGTACCAGTAGCGAGCAGGAGAAACAGCACGATGCGCATCGGAGTCCTCACGGCGGGCGGCGACTGCCCCGGCCTGAACGCTGTCATCCGTTCGGTGGTGCACCGGGCGCTCGTCGGCCACGGCGATGAGGTCATCGGCTTCGAGGACGGCTTCAAGGGCCTGCTGGACGGCCGCCACCGCAAGCTCGACCTGGACGCCGTCAGCGGCATCCTGGCCCGCGGCGGCACCATCCTCGGCTCCTCCCGCCTGGAACGCGCCCGGCTGCGCGAGGCCTGCGAGAGCTCCAAGGAGCTCGCCCGCGACCTCGGCATCGACGTGCTGATCCCCATCGGCGGCGAGGGCACGCTCACCGCGTCCAAGATGCTCTCCGACGCGGGCCTGCCCGTCGTCGGCGTCCCGAAGACCATCGACAATGACATCTCCTCCACGGACCGCACCTTCGGTTTCGACACCGCCGTCGGCGTCGCGACGGAGGCCATCGACCGTCTCAAGACCACCGCCGAGTCCCACCAGCGGGTGATGGTCGTCGAGGTCATGGGTCGCCACGCCGGGTGGATCGCGCTGGAGTCCGGCATGGCCGGCGGCGCCCACGGCATCTGCCTGCCCGAGCGTCCCTTCGACCCGGCAGACCTCGTCAAGATGGTCGAGGAGCGCTTCGCCCGGGGCAAGAAGTTCGCCGTCATCTGTGTCGCCGAGGGTGCCCATCCGGCCGAGGGGTCCATGGACTACGCCAAGGGCGCCATAGACCAGTTCGGCCACGAGCGCTTCGCCGGCATCGGCACCAAGCTCGCCACCGAGCTGGAGCGCCGCCTGGGCAAGGAGGCCCGCCCGGTCATCCTGGGCCACGTCCAGCGCGGCGGCACGCCCACCGCGTACGACCGCGTCCTCGCCACCCGCTTCGGCTGGCACGCGGTCGAGGCCGCCCACCGGGGCGACTTCGGCAAGATGACGGCGCTCAAGGGCACGGACATCGAGATGGTGCCGCTGGCCGACGCCGTCACCGAGCTCAAGCGCGTCCCGGAGGCCCGGATGGACGAGGCGGAGTCCGTCTTCTAGTCCACCTCTTGTACGTCGAGTTGTATGAACGAGGGCCCCCGTCCGACCGAGTCGGACGGGGGCCCTCGTTCATACGCTCCCGGGGCTCACTGCGCCCCGATGGCCTCCAGCGTGTCGAGCTTCGCCGCCCGGCGGGCCGGCCAGACCGCGGCCAGCACACCGACCGCGAGGGCCAGCAGCAGGAACACCGCGATACGGCCCCACGGCACGACCATCTCGTACTGCGGGAAGGACGAGCGCAGCAGGTGGCCGCCCGACCAGGCGAGGAAGACACCGGCCCCGACGCCCAGCACCGCGCCGAACATCGCGATCATCACGGACTCCACCCGGACCATCCGCTTGACCTCGCGCCGGTCCAGACCGATCGCGCGCAGCATCCCGATCTCCCGGGTCCGCTCGAAGACCGACATGGCGAGGGTGTTGACGACGCCGATGACGGCGATGACCACGGCCATGCCCAGCAGCCCGTACATCAAGTAGAGGATGTCGTCGATGCTCCCGGCGCCGGCGCGGCGCAGGTCGTCCTGGCTCTGGACCTTGATGACCGGGTTCTTGCCGAGCGTCTCCTTGATCTTCCCGGCGAGGTCCTTCGCCTTGCCCGGCTCGGCCTTCACCAGCACCTGGTCGTCGCGCGCCTTGTCCTGGTGGGGGTCGACGAGGGCGGGGGCGGAGAGGACCGAGGAGAGGATGTGGCTGTCCTTGTAGACGGCGACGACGCGCGGGGTGGCCTTCTTGCCGTCGTAGAACGCCATCGGCAGCGTGGATCCCACCGTCAGACGACCCTCGGCCGCGAACTTGTCCGAGACGGCGACGGCGGTCGTACCGCGGACGTCGGCGAGCGAGCCGCTGACGACGGTCACGTCGACCACCTTGCCCAGCTCCCGGACGTCCGTTCCCGTGACCGACCCCGGGCGCTGCTCGTGCTGGAAGCCGGTCGTCCGCAGCGGTACGGCCGTCGCGACGCCGGGCTGCCCGGCGAGCGCCCGGGCGATCTCGGGGGAGAGTCCCTGGTAGCTGTTGGAGCTGACCTTGTAGTCGGCCGTCATGTCCGGCTCGCCCATCGTGGACATGCCCCGGTCCGCCGAGACGGCGCCCACGGTCAGGCCGGTGATCAGGGTGAGGCCGATCATCAGCGCGGAGGCGGTGGCGGCGGTGCGGCGCGGGTTGCGCAGGGCGTTCTCGCGGGCGAGCTTGCCGCTGATACCGGCGACGCGGATCGCGAGCCGGCCGAAGAGCCGCACCACCGGGCGGGAGAGCAGCGGGGCCAGGACGATCAGGCCGGCGAGGGTGAGCGCCGAGCCCGCCATCGCGTAGTTGATGCCGTCGCTGTCCTTGAACTTCGTGACGTACAGCATCAGGCCCACGCCCAGGGCGGTGAGCACGGCGCCGATGGAATTGCGCACCACGAGGCCACGGGCGGCCGGGGCCGCCTCGACGGAGGCCAGCGCCTCGACGGGGGCGATCCGCGCGGCCTTGCGGGACGGCAGCCACGCGGCGAGCACGGTCACCACGACGCCCACCGCGAGGGCGGACAGCACGGCCGACGGCTCGATCACCAGCGGGCCGTCGGGCAGGCTTCCGCCGGTCAGGTTGAGCACCGGGTGGAGGCCCTTGGCGACACCGAGGCCGAGGACGAAGCCCAGGGCGGAGGCGACCAGGCCGAGCAGCCCGGCCTCGATCAGCACCGAGCGCACGACCTGACGACGGGTGGCGCCCACGGCGCGCAGCAGCGCGATCTCACGGGTGCGCTGGGCGATCAGCATGGTGAAGGTGTTGGCGATGATGAAGACGCCGACGAAGAGGGAGATGCCCGCGAAGATCAGCAGGGTCTTGCGGATCGAGCTCGTCTGCTCGTCGACCATCTTCGACTGGCTGTTCGCGAGCTGTTGGCCGCTCGTGGCCTCGAAGCCCTTCGGCAGCATCGCGCGGACCTTCGCGGTGAGCGCGGTCTGGTCGGTGCCGCGGGTCGCGGAGACGACGAGCTCGCTGTACTCGCCGGGCTTGCCGAAGAGCTTCTGCGCGGTCGCGGTGTCGAAGAGCGCCATGCCGGCGCCCGCGCTCACCCGGGGGTTGTCGGTCTTGACGATGCCGACGAGCTTCTTGGTGACGACGGGGCCGTCGACGGCCATGCGGACGGTGCCGCCGAGCGTGGCGCCGACCTTGTCGGCGGTCTTCCCGTCCAGCGCGATCTCGCCCTCGGCGGCGGGGCCGCGGCCCTTGACGAGCGGGTAGCGGCTGTCCTTGCCGTCCTTGCCGGGGACGTAGTTGGCGCCGTCGCTGCCCCATTCGCCGCCGACGGGGTCGCCGTGCCGGTCCGCGATCATCGGGAGGCCGCTGACGGAGGGCCGTACGGAGGCGACGCCGGGGATGGCGGCGATCCGCCGCACCATCCCGGCGTCGAGGGCGCTCTGCTCCTTGGCGTCGGTGCGGGGGCCGCCCGCGGTGACGGAGACGGCGACGTCGTCGAGGCTCTTGGAGAGCCGGTCGCGGTAGGCGCCGCCGACGGTGTCGCTGAAGACGAGGGTGCCGGAGACGAAGGCGGTGCCGAGGAGGACCGCGAGGGCGGTCATCATCAGCCGGGTCTTGTGCGCGAGGAGATTGCGCAGGGCGGTACGGAACATGATTCGGGATTCAGTCCTGGGGATTCGGTCCGGCGGGGATCAGCTCGTACGGCCCTTGGCGTCGAAGGCCTTCATCCGGTCGAGTACGGCGTCGGCGGTGGGTCGGCGGAGCTCGTCGACGATCCGGCCGTCGGCCAGGAAGATCACGCGGTCCGCGTAGGAGGCGGCGACCGGGTCGTGGGTGACCATGACGATCGTCTGCCCCAGCGCCTGGACGGACTCGCGCAGGAAGCCCAGCAGCTCGGCGCCGGAGCGGGAGTCGAGATTGCCGGTCGGCTCGTCGGCGAAGACGATCTCGGGCTTGGCGGTCAGCGCCCGGGCCACGGCCACGCGCTGCTGCTGCCCGCCGGACAACTGGCTCGGCCGGTGCGCGAGCCGCCCGGACAGCCCCAGCGTCGCGACGATCCGCTCCAGCCACTCGGGGTCGGCGTTGCGGCCGGCGATGTCCAGCGGCAGCGTGATGTTCTCCAGCGCGGAGAGCGTGGGCAGCAGATTGAACGCCTGGAAGACGAACCCCACCCGGTCCCGGCGCAGCCGCGTCAGCTGCCGGTCGCCCAGCGTGCCGAGCTCGACGTCCCCGATCCGGGCGGAGCCCGAGGAGATGGAGTCCAGGCCCGCCATGCAGTGCATCAGCGTCGACTTGCCGGAACCGGACGGCCCCATGATCGCGGTGAACTCGGCACGCCGGAACTCCACGGAGACCGAGTCCAGGGCGGCCACCCGGGTCTCGCCCTGCCCGTAGACCTTGCTCAGCCCGGTGGCACGGGCGGCGACGGCGCCGGCGGGCGAGCGGGGGACGGCGTAAGCGGCCGTGTAGGACACGGGTCTCCTCCGGAGGGGTGGGGAAAGGGGGGAATCAGCGATTCCAATCCTTTCCGCCGCCCACCCGCGAAACGTCAGCCGAACGACCGGAATACGGGGTCGGTCTCGGGTCCCGTGACGGCACGGGCGCGTAGTACTTCAGACGGACGGGGCTCATCCTCACGATGTGTGGGATGCACTCAGGGGTGAAAGCAGCGGAACCCGACGCTGTAGGTGGTCTATGGTGCAGACATGGCCGTTACGACGATCCAGGTCACCAGAGAGACGCGCGATCACCTCGCCGAACTCGCCAAGGAACGCGGCATGACCCTCGGCCAGCTGGTCGAGGCCCTGGCCGCCGAGCAGCCGACCGCCGCGCAGCGGGCGGAGCGGCTGGCCGCCGACCGGGAGCACGCGCGCGAGCTGATCGGCATCGACATCAGCGACGAGGAATTCGACGAGGCGCCCGACATCCTCGGCAACATCTACAAGATCGCCGCCGAGAAGGCCCGGGCTGCCCGGAGCGCCCAGCAGGGGCGGGGAGCCGCCGCGTGATCATCCTTGATACCAGTGCGGTCAAGGCGGTCTTCCGCGGTCACAAGACGCTGAACATGCTCGCGGGCAACATGGCCCGCACACCCGGCGATCGCCTGATCATTCCCGCGCTGTGCCTCATGCAGGCCGAAGCGGACGAGGAGAACGCCTCTCGCCAAGCGCTCTCGTACTCCTCTGTAGTCGTGGACCCCCTCGACACCGTCGCTTCCGTCAGCGTCGGCAAGATGATCCGTGACGGCTACGGCGGCCCCGACACCTGCCACGCCCTCTACTGCGCCCTGCCGCGAGCCGAATTCACGGGCATGTCCATCCTGTTGACCAGCCACGAGGACGCCTACCCGCCGGGTGTGGTCACCGTGGACATCGACTCGCCCGGCATGCTGGGCTTCTACTGAGCCGTCCCCTCACCCCTTCACCGCCCCGCCCAGTGCGAAGCCGCCGCCCAGGCGGCGGGCGATGAGGGCGTAGAGGAGGACGACGGGCGTCGAGTAGAGGATCGAGAAGGCCGCCAGCTGGCCGTAGGCCACCTGCCCGTAGTTCCCGAAGAACGTGAAGATGCTGACGGACGCGGGCAGCCGGTCCGGGGTGAGCAGCAGCATGAAGGGGACGAAGAAGTTGCCCCACATCATGATGAAGCAATAGATGGTGACGACCGCGAGCCCCGGCCCCATCAGCGGCAGGATGACGCGTACGAGCGTCTGGAGACGGCCCGCGCCGTCGGTCCACGCCGCCTCTTCGAGGACGACCGGCACACCGTCCATGAAGTTCTTCATCAGCCAGATGGCGAAGGGGAGTTGCGCGGTGGCGAGGAAGAGCGCGGTGCCCTGGATGGTGTCGATCAGGTCGATGCGTACGAACAGCCCGTACACCGGCACCATGACCGCCGTGATCGGCAGGCACGTCGCGAAGAGCACGCCGAGCAGATAGGGCCTGGTGAAGCGCGACCGGTGACGCGACAGCGGATACGCGGCGAGCGCGGCGCACACGATCGTCAGCAGGGTCGCCCCGCCGCACAGCAGCAGGCTGTTGAGCATGGGCGTGAAGGTGATCTCGTCGGTGAGGACGGCGGAGAAGTTCTCCGCCGTCGGCCCGGTGGGCGTCCGCACCCGCAGCCCGGCCTCGGCGTCGACGGACGCCAGCAGCAGCCAGACGAGCGGAGCGGCGAAGGCGGCCAGCAGCACGAGCAACGCGGCGTCGGCGGCCAGCCGCCGGCGAAGCCGGCGGGGGAGGACGAAGGCGGGGGACGGGCGCATGGCACCTCCGTGCGCGACGTGCGCGGTCAGCCGCTCGGAGCGTAGCGCGCGGAGGGGCCGGAGAGCAGAGGGCGTACCCGGTCCCGGGTCTACGGGGGCGGCGGTTCCGGGGGCGTTCCCGGTGCCGCCTGCCGCGCCGCCGCGCGGGCCTGCATCAACGCGGCGGCCGCCGTGACACAGCCGCTGACCGCTGTCAGAAGACCGCCCATGGCGGTGATCAACGCTGCCGGGTCCGCGCCGCCGTCCTTGGAAGTGGGAGCCGTGGCGGCGACCGGCGGGACGGGCTGTACGGGCTGTACGGGCACGATCGGCGTGGGGACGGTTACGGGGGTGGGGCTCGGTGGGGAGGCGCCGGTGGTGTCCGGGGGCGAGGCGCCAGGAGCCGGGGCTTCCGTGCGGCCCGGGGGCGGACCGGTGCGGTCCGCGGGGGGCTTCTCCGTTGCCGGGGCGCCCGGCGCCGGGCGCGTGGGAGGGGCCCCTTCCCCGGGGCCCCCGCTGCCGGGGAGGACCAAGGCCGTCCAGGCGGCGGCGATCAGCAGCGTCCCCGCCAGCAGTACCGCTGTCAGCGGCATCGCACGCGAGCGGCGCAATGGCACGGGCGGGGGCGCCGGTACCGGCCAGTCCGGCCCAGGAGGCTGTGGGGGCTGCGCGGGTGCCGCAGGTGCCGCACGCGTCATAGCCGGCCGGGCCGGCCCCGGTAAGGCGCGCTCCAGCAGCAAAGCCACCGTCCCCGCTCCCACCGCCGCCCCTGCGATCCACGCGGGAGCTTCCGGAGAGGCGTCCGGGTCCGCCCACACGCCCACCGCGAGCGCGCCGCAGGAGACGACCGCCCCGGACAACGCGCATATCCGGCCCAGCCGGAGGCGCCGCCGCTGCCCTTCCAGAGCAGCAGGTTCGCGTCTCATGGCCCAAGGCTAGAACGTGCCGTCACCCCTGCCCAGATACGCGGTGAACGTAAAGGAGCGGAGCGTCACTTGGCCGTCGAATAGATCATTCCCGCGAACTCGGCGACCTGGTTGTCCGGCAGGTGCCGGGCCACGTCCGCTTCGCTGATCATGCCCACCAGCCGCTTGTTCTCGATCACCGGCAGTCGGCGGATCTTGTGGCTCTCCATCTCGTGGAGGACGTCCTCGACATCGGCTCCGGCGTCGATCCAGCGCGGCGTCCCCTCGCAGATGTCGCCCGCCGTGGTCCTGGCCGGGTCCTTTCCCTGGGCGAGGCACTTCACCACGATGTCGCGGTCGGTGATGATGCCGCACAGCCGCCCGTTGTCGTCGCTGACGGGCAGGGCGCCCACGTCGAGCATCTGCATCACCTGGGCGGCCCGGGACAGCGTCTCGTCACGCGTGATCCACTGGGCGCCCTCGTGCATGATGTCCTTGGCTCTGGTCATGCTGACCCGCCTCCATCGACTTTCCTGTGTTGCGCGAGGTGTTTGCGCGGGCCCGGTTAGGGGGCCGCGTAGACCCGGCCCGCGAACTCCGCGATCTGCTCGTCCGTGAGGTTCTTGGCGAGCTCCGACTCGCTGATCATGCCGATCAGACGATGGCCGTCGGCCACGTCGATCACCGGCAGCCGTTTGATCCGGTGGATCTCCATGGACTCCAGCGCCTCGGCGGCGTTCGCGTCCGCGTCGATCCAGTGCAGCGCGCCGCCCAGGGACCCGGCCTCGACGGACGCCGGGTCGCGGCCCGTGGCCACGCACTCCACGACGATGTCACGGTCGGTGACCAGGCCCTTCAGCCGGTTGTCGTCGCCACAGATGGGCAGCGAACCGACACCCAGCTCGCGCATCAGCTTCGCGGCCTCGAAGAGGGACTCGTGCGCCCCGACGCACCGGACACCCTCGTGCATGATGTCGCGGCACTTGAGCGGTCGTTCGCCGACGGTACGGGCCATGGTCGGACTCCCTTCGTCGCTCTTCGGTCTCGTCTCTCTTCGTCAGTCTCGTCTCTCTTCGTCGCTCCGGGCACGACGGCCACGACCGGTCCGGTGTGCCCGGCACCTCCATCGTCTCCCTCCCCGCGCCGCCCGGCGATCGGAGGGCTGCTCCGTTCGGGTGACGCCCGGTCCCGTCGCCGCTCCCCGGGCGAGTGTCAGTGGCCGGTGCGAGACTGGGATCCGGCCGGGGAAACCCGGCGGAGGTCTCGCGGAGTCCCGAAGGAGCACGCCACCATGCTCACCACGAACTTTGTCACCGGCGCCCCCAACTGGCTGGACCTCGGCAGCCCCGACACGGATGCGGCCGCCGCCTACTACGGCCGTGTCTTCGACTGGGACTTCGAGTCGGCCGGCCCCGAGTCCGGCGGATACGGCTTCTTCAAGCTCGGCGGCAGGACCGTCGCCGCCCTCGGCCCCCTCACCGACGAGGCCGCGAGCTCTGCCTGGACGGTCTACTTCCGCACGCCCGACGCCGATGGCACGGCCCAGGCCGTCGAGAAGGGCGGCGGCACGGTCCGCGTGGCGCCGTTCGACGTGATGGAGGCCGGGCGGATGGGCTGTTTCACCGACCCGGGCGGCGCGGAATTCGCCGTCTGGCAGCCCGCGGCCGTCGAGGGCCTGGAGGCGGCCTCCGACGAGGGCGCCCTGTGCTGGGCCGAGCTCCACACCGGCGACCCCACCGCCGCCAAGGCCTTCTACCGTGGCCTCTTCGGCTGGCGCTCCGAGGACATGAAGGTCCCCGGCATGACGTACACGGTCCTGTCCACGGCGGAGGGCGAGCTTCAGGAGGCCTCCTTCGGCGGCGTCGTCCCCCTGCGGGACGAGTCGGAAGTCCCGCGCTGGATCCCGTATTTCGCGGTCACCGACGTCGACGAGGTCGTCACCAACACCCAGGGCGCCGGCGGCAAGGTGCTGATGCCCGCCTCCGACGTCCCCGACGTCGGCCGCATGGCCTGGCTCGCGGACCCCTTCGGGGCGCCCTACGCCGTCATCAAGCCCAACCCGCCGGTCCAGGTGGCGGGCTAGAGGCATTTGCAGCCCGGCATTACACCTCCTCCCGCAGCAGCCGTACGTACACCGCCGCGAACAGCGCCCCCACCACCAGCAGCAGCAGCGCCACCGCCGTGCCGTAGCCGATCAGCGACTTCAGGAACGCCTGGTCGTACATGAACACCGGTAGCGTCTGGCTGCGGTTTCCCGGGCCGCCGCGCGTCATCGCCCAGATCAGGCCGAAGACCGACAGCGTCTGCAAGGTGTTGAGCATGAGGTTCGTGCCGATCGAGCGCCGTAGCAGCGGCAGGGTGATGTGCCAGAAGCGGCGGAGACCACGCGCGCCGTCGACCTCCGCCGCCTCCGTCACATCCTGCGGGATCTCCGCCAGCGCCGCCGAATAGACCAGCATCGAGAACGCCGTGCCGCGCCAGACGTTCGCGAACGACACCGCCAGGATCGGCAGGGTGAACAGCCAGTTCTGCTGCGGGAGATGGAGCATCTCCAGCACCGCGTTGAGCGTGCCGCGCCGGTTGAAGAACGTGTACAGCAGGAACCCCGCGACGATCTCCGGCACGACCCAGGCCGCGACGACGACCGTGCCCGTCGCCGTCCGTACGGCCTTCGACGCATGTCGCATCAGAGCCGCCAGCGCGAATCCCAAGGAGTTCTGCCCGAGAAGGGAGGAAACCACGGTGAAGACCAGCGTCAGCACCACCGCGTTACGGAAGTCCGGATCCCCGAACGCCCGGCGGAAGTTGGCCGGTCCGACGAAGGACGCGGTGGCCTGGCCCGTCAGCTGGGTGTCGGTGAAGGCGAGCCAGACGCAGTACGCGACCGGGCCCGCCAGGAAGAGGAGCAGCAGGGCCGTGGCCGGGGCGAGGGGGAGCCAGCGTGCCACCCGGCGCATCCGGTGCGTGGTGGCGGTCATCGCGTCGTCACGCCCTGCCCGCCCACGATCGACCGCAGCCGCTCGTCGTACGTCCGCGCCGCCTTCGCCGCGTCGGCGTCGCCCGTCGTGACGGACTCCATCGCCTCCTGGACGGCGTTCGACACCCGGGGGTAGACGGGGAGGGCGGGGCGCCAGTGGGTGTCCTTGACCAGGTCGGTGAAGAAGTCGATGCCCGCCATGGACGCCCGGTACTTCGCGGCGGCGGCCACGTCGTCCCGGACGGCGATCCCGCCGTCGCGCACGGTCCACTCCGTCGCGTTCTCCGGCGTCTGCATGAACGAGATCGCCCGCCAGGCGAGATCCGCCTTCACGGACTTGGCACTGACCGACCACGTCCAGCCGCCGGACAGGCTCACCCGGCCCGGGGCGCCGCCGTCCTGGGTGGGGAAGGCTGCGCGGCCCATGACCGACGTCCAGCGCGGCCAGGGCTTCGCCCCGGGGGCGATCCAGTACTTGCCGAGCCAGTTGCCGTCGAGGTCGATGGCCAGCTTTCCGGCGGGGAGCCACTCGGTGGTGACATGCGTGGAGATGTTGGGGTCGAGGGCGTCGGAGGGGTCCGGGCCGAGCTTCTCGGCGTAGACGGTCCGGACGAAGTCCAGGGAGTCCCGGAAGCCCTTGCTGCCCGCGACCCACTTCCGGCTCGCCGGTACGTACAGCGGGTCCGGGCCCGTGCCGTACAGCAGCATCTCGAAGCCCTGCATCGTCGCGGCCTCGCCGGCGCCCTTGCCGGTGTAGACGTTGAGGGGGATGACCCCGGGGACGGCGCGTTTGACGGCGCGGGCGGCGTCGAGGACGTCGTTCCAGGTCCGGGGCCGCCAGTCGGCGGGAAGCCCGGCCTTGGCGAAGATCTCCTTGTTGAACCACAGGGCGCGGGTGTCGGTGCCGTCCGGCACCCCGTACGTCTTCCCGTCCGCGCCCCGCGCCGATGCCTTGGCGGCCGGCACGAAGCGGTCCCAGTCCTTCCAGCCGGCCAGCTTGTCGTCCAGAGGTCTGAGATAGCCGCTGGTGATGTCGGAGTTGATGAGGAAGGTGTCCTCACGGACGACGTCCGGGGCGGTCTTCGCGGACCGCATCATCTGCTGGATCTTGGTGTAGTAGTCCTCCTGGGAGGCCTGGATGGGCAGCAGCCGCAGCTTCTTCCCGGGGTTCTCCTGCTCGAACCGCTTCTTGATCATGGCGAGGTAGTCGTCCATGATCCGGACCTTGTTGTCCGTGCTGCGCTGGTAGGCGACCTTGACCGTGTTCGGGTCGTCGTCACCGGAACCGCTTCCGCACGACACCAAGGAGGCGGCGGCGAGAGCGGTGAGGGCGACGAGGAGTACGGGGGTGTGGGCGGGGGTGGTGGGGCGCACGGCTCGACCTCCTGCACCTGCGGCACCGGCACCTTCGGCGCCTGTCGAGTACTGCGTTCCCCGGCCCGCCACGCGGCACGCGCACACGGCGGGCCCGTACGGGGTACCCCGCGAGCCTCAGCGTGGCGTGGACGTCAGCCAGCGGTAGCGGAGTTCGGGCCGGCCGATCTGGCCGTACTGCGGGGCGCGGGCGGCGCGGCCGGTCTCCACGAGGTGTTCCAGATAGCGCCGGGCGGTGATCCGCGAGACGCCCACGGTGTCGGCGGTCTGGCCCGAGGAGACGCCCTCGGGACCGGCGGCCCGGACGCTGTCGATGACCGCCTGAAGGGTGTCCCCGGCCAGCCCCTTCGGCAGCGCGGCGGGCTGCGGGGCTCGCAGGGCGGCGAGGGCGCGGTCCACCTCCTCCTGACCGCTCGCCTCGCCCACGGCGGCGCGGAACTCCGCGTACCGGGTGAGGCGGTCGCGGAGGGTGGCGAAGGTGAAGGGCTTGAGCACGTACTGGACGACGCCCAGCGAGACGCCTTCCCGGACGACCGCGAGGTCGCGCGCGGACGTCACCGCGATGACGTCCGCCGTGTGCCCGGCGGCGCGCAGCGACCGCAGCAGCTGAAGGCCGTGGCCGTCGGGGAGGTAGAGGTCGAGCAGCAGCAGATCGACCGGCGTCCGCTTGAGGAACTGCGAGGCGTCCCCGCGCGAGTGCGTCACCCCCGCGACCCTGAACCCCGGCACCCGGCCCACGTACAGCGCGTGGGCGTCGGCGGCGACGGGGTCGTCCTCGACGATCAGCACGCGGATGGCCTGCGGCGGGCTCACGAGGTCTGCCGGGCCCATCGAACCCATCGGACCCATCGGGCTCACGGTGGTCATACGGGGACTCCTTCGGTGGTGCGGACGTGCTGAAGCGGCAGCCGGACGGTGAACTCGGCGCCACCGGCGGGGGCGTCGGCCAGGGCGACGGTGCCGCCGTTGCGGCGGGCGGCCTGGCGGACGAGGGCGAGGCCGAGGCCGCGGCCGTGGGGGAGGGGGGTGCCGCAGTCCGGGCCCCCGGGCTCCCGGGCCGCGCCGCAGGCGGTGTCCTCGAACGCCGGACGGGCTGATTTCACCGCCTTCGTCGACCAGCCGCGGCGGAAGATCTCGTCCACCGCCTCCGGCGGTACGCCCGGGCCCGTGTCGGCGACGCGCAGGAGCAGTTCGGCGCCGTCCGCCCGGACCGTGACGGTGACCCGGGGCGGCCGGGTGCCGCTCGCGCCGGACGCGTCCACCGCGTTGTCGATCAGGTTGCCCAGCATCGTCACCAGGTCGCGGGCGGACAGGCCGGGCGGCAGCAGCCCGTCGTCGACGTGGCTGTCGTCGGTGAGGACGAGCTCCACGCCGTGCTCGTTGGCCTGGGCGGCCTTGCCCAGCAGCAGCGCGGCGAGGACCGGCTCGGCCACGGCCGCGACGACCCGGTCGGTGAGGGCCTGGGCGAGCTCGAGTTCGGCGGTGGCGAACTCCACGGCCTCCTCCGCGCGGCCCAGTTCGATCAGGGAGACCACGGCGTGCAGCCGGTTGGCGGCCTCGTGCGCCTGCGAGCGCAGCGCCTCGGTGAAGCCGCGTACGGAGTCCAGCTCGCCCAAGAGCGCCTGGAGTTCGGTGTGGTCGCGCAGGGTGACGACCGTGCCGTGGCGTTTCCCGCCCGCCACCGGCTTGGTGTTGAGGACGACGACCCGTTCGTCGGTCAGGTGCACCTCGTCGACGCGCGGCCCGGGGGCGAGCAGGGCCCCGGTCAGCCCCGGCGGCAGCCCCAGCTCGGTGACGGGCAGGCCGATCACGTCCCCGCGCAGGCCGAGGAGTTCCCGGCCGCCGTCGTTGACCAGCGCGACCCGGTGTCGCCCGTCGAGCATCAGCAGCCCCTCACGGACCGCGTGCAGCGCGGCCTCGTGGTAGTCGCGCATCCGGCCGAGCTCGGCGGCGTTCATGCCGTGGGTGTGCCGGCGCAGCCGGGCGATCAGCAGATACGTGCCCGCGCCGCCGAACGCCAGCACGGTCAGGGCCACGCCGACGAACACCAGGACCTGGCGGCGCACCTGGGCGCTGATCGCGTCGACGGTGATGCCCGCGCTGACGAGCCCGGCGACCCGGCCGTCCTCGTCCCGTACGGGCGCGACGGTCCGTACGGACGGGCCGAGCGTGCCCGTGTACGTCTCCGAGAACGTATGGCCCTCCAGAGCGGGCTCGATGTGGCCGAGGTAGCGCTCGCCGATGAGGAGGGGGTCGCGGTGGGTCCAGCGGACGCCGTCGGGACTCATGATGGTCACGAAGTCGACGCTCGTGTCCCTGCGGACCTGCTCGGCGTACGGCTGGAGGCGGACGGCCGGGTCCCGTTCCCGTACCGCCTCCCGTACGGAGGGGGAGGCGGCGACGGCGACGGCGGCCGCGGTCACCTGGCGGCGGGCGGATTCCACGGCCTGGTCCCGGTCGGCGAGGTACGCGAAGGTCGCGCACCCGGCCACCACGGCGGCGACCAGCGCGATCTGTGTCGCGAAGAGCCGGCCGGCCAGGCTGTGGGGGAGACGGATGCGAGGTCTGCGCATGGCCGACAGTGTGCCTGTTGGCCGGTTCATGAACGTAATGCACATAAGCGTGACCACCGTCACAGGGCCGTGCATAGTCTCCGCGACCCCACTTTTTCCTCGGGAGAACCCCACGAGAACCCTTTGAGGAGATCACCGTGACCACCGTGAGAGCGCAGTCACCCCCACCACCGGACGAGCCGGCCGGCCCGGCAGGCCCTGGCGGCCCCGGCGAGCAGTCGGCCGCCCGCCCGGACCGGAGCCACTATCTGTATCTCGCGGTGATCGGCGCGGTGCTCGTCGGTGTCGTGGTCGGCTTCGCCGCGCCGGGCACGGCCATGGAGCTCAAGCCGCTGGGCACGGGCTTTGTGAACCTCATCAAGATGATGATCGCGCCGGTCGTCTTCTGCACGATCGTGCTCGGCATCGGGTCCGTGCGGAAGGCCGCCAAGGTCGGCGCGGTCGGCGGCTTGGCACTGGGGTACTTCCTGCTGATGTCCACGGTGGCCCTGGCCATCGGCCTGGTGGTCGGCAACATCCTGGAGCCCGGCAGCGGGCTCCACCTCACGGACGCGCTGCGGCACGCGGGCGAGGCCCAGGCCAAGGGCGCGCACGAGTCCACGTCGGACTTCCTGCTCGGCATCATCCCCACCACGATCGTCTCCGCCTTCACCGGCGGCCAGGTGCTCCAGACGCTCCTCGTGGCCCTGCTCACGGGCTTCGCGCTCCAGGCGATGGGCCCGGTGGGCGAGCCGGTGCTGCGGGGGATCGGGCACATCCAGAAGCTGGTCTTCCGGATCCTCTCCATGATCATGTGGGCGGCGCCGGTGGGCGCGTTCGGCGCGATCGCCGCGCTGGTCGGGGCGACGGGCGTGGACGCGCTGAAGTCCCTGGCCGTCATCATGCTCGGCTTCTACGTGACCTGTTTGATCTTTGTGGTCGTGGTGCTCGGGAGCCTGCTGCGGCTGGTGGCGGGGGTGAACGTCTTCGCCCTGCTCAAGTACCTGGGGCGGGAGTTCCTGCTGATCCTGTCGACGTCGTCGTCGGAGTCGGCGCTGCCGCGCCTGATCGCGAAGATGGAGCACCTGGGCGTCAGCAGGCCGGTGGTCGGCATCACAGTGCCGACGGGTTACTCGTTCAACCTGGACGGGACGGCCATCTACCTCACGATGTCCTCGATTTTCGTGGCCGAGGCGATGGGGAATCCGCTGTCACTGAGCCAGCAGGTGTCCCTGCTGCTGTTCATGATCGTCGCCTCGAAGGGTGCGGCGGGCGTCACGGGCGCGGGTCTGGCCACCCTCGCGGGCGGCCTCCAGTCCCACCGCCCGGATCTCGTCGACGGGGTCGGCCTGATCGTCGGCATCGACCGCTTCATGAGCGAGGCCCGCGCCATGACGAACTTCGCGGGCAACGCGGTGGCGACCGTCCTCATCGGCACGTGGACGAAGGAGATCGACACGGCCCGTGCGCACGAGGTCCTCGCGGGTCGGCTGCCGTTCGACGAGGCGGCGCTGGCCGACGACGGCGCGCACGGCGCGGCACCGGTACCGGTACCGAAGGAGGCCGTCACGGCCTCCTGACCCCCAAACCACCCCCACGGCGTGGCCGCTACTCCCCAACCGGCGGCCCCCGGCCCGGAACGGCACCACCGGGCGCGCCGTGGGGGTTCCCCGCCGTCGCGGCGGGAGGAGGGCCCCGGGCCCGCCCGGGGCACCCCCACCCCCCACCCTCCTCCCGCCGCGTCGGTGAGTGCTGAAGTACTGACGCTGGTCGTCACAGCGGTTTCCTCGCTTCGCGGGCGGGACCCATCGGGATCAGCGCTGGCGGCTGACCTCCCGACCCCGCCCCTCACGCAGTCAGCGTGACGCCGCCTCCGCCCTCGCGGAGCTCGAACCAGACCTGCTTGCCGACGACGGAGAGTTCGTCCCAGACCAGCGTCACGCCGGAGGCGGACGCGAGGTCACGCACCAGGGCCAGGCCCCTGCCGCGCTCATCGCCGGCGGGAGCCTGGCCCTGTCGGCGGTACGGCCGCCGCACCGGGTCGTCGTCGCGTACGGCGACGACGACCCGGTCGCCGTGCACGGTCACCTCGACGGACAGCACGGGCACGCGGGCGTGCTGCACGACGTTGGCGACGGTGTCGGAGACGCAGATCCGCGCGTTCTCGATCAGTAGGCGCCGCTCCGCCGCGACGAGCACGGCGGTCACGAACTCGCGTGCGACGCGGGCGGTTGTGGCGGTGGCCGGGGCGGTGAATTCGTAGCGTTCGGCGGGGTGGGGATCGATCCCCGTGCGGGGGGCGAGGAGTGATGCGGTGGCCATGGTTTACCTCCAGGCGGGAGTGCGCCAACTGCCCGTAGGGCAGGCGCCGTTGTTCCTTCGACGGTAGGGCATCGGGTCCTAATTTTGTGACCCATCCGGCTAATCACTGGAACGAGTGGACCTCGGATGGGTCACGGGCCAGACTGATGGGCGACAGAAGGGGAACCGATGCCACCGAGGAAGGCCCCCACGGCCCGCCAACGGCGAGTGGGCGCTGAGCTCCGCAAGATGCGTGAGCACGCCGGTCTGACGCCCGCACACGCCGCCGAACTGTTGGGCACCGACCGGGCCAGCATCAGCAACACGGAGGCGGGCCGCTTCGGCGTCAGCGGAGAACGTGTACGCACGTGGGCGTCCCACTACAAGTGTCCGGACGCCGCATACGTGGACGCACTCGCCGCGATGGCGGAGGAACGCGGCAAGGGGTGGTGGGAGGACTCGCGCGACACCATGTCGACAGGAGCGCTGGACCTCGCCGAAGCCGAACACCACGCGCATGGGCTGACGTCGCTACAGGTCGTCTACATCCCTGGCCTGCTCCAGACCGAGGAGTACGCACGCGCGGTGTTCGGGCAGAGCGTGCCCAAGCTGGCGCCGCTGGATGTCCAGCGCCGCGTCTCCTACCGGATGCAGCGCAAGCGGGTCCTGGAACGCAGACCGGCCACGCCTTGCACGTTCCTGATCCATGAGGCCGCGCTGCGCATGATTTTCCCCGGTGTCGACGGGCAGAGGCGCCAGTTGGAACGCCTGGTGGAGACCAGCGCGCAGGACGGAGTCTCCATCCGCGTCATCCCGTTCGCGGTTGGTGCGTTCCCCGGCGCCAACGGTTCGCTTACCTTTGCCTCAGGCCCCGTACCGCAGCTGGACACCGTGGCGCTCGACACGGCTCACGGCTCCGTTCTTCTGGACGCGCAATCGCACCTGGAGAACTACCGGTGCATCCTGAAGCGCACGCTGGAGACGTCTCTTTCGCCGAGAAAATCACGCGACTTCATCAGTGGGGTCGCGAAGCAACTGTGAAGACGTGAGGACCATGGATACCCATTGGCGCAAGTCGTCATTCTCGACCGACTCGGAAGGCGACTGCGTCGAGCTGGCCCGCTTCGACGACCGCATAGCCATGCGCGAGAGCGATGCGCCGACGACGGTTTTACAGGCCCGCAGAAGGAGCGTCGCGGCGCTCATCGAGTGGCAGAAGTCGTCGTTCTCGGGTGATCGCGACGACTGTATCGAACTCCGCAGGCGTGGCGACCGGATAGTCATCCGCGAGAGCGACACCCCCGCGACCGTCCTCGCGACCACCCCACCCCGCCTGCGGGCGCTCCTGACCGCCCTCAAGGCCGCCGACAGCGCGCGGCCATAGGCGCAGCCGATGAGGCTCGCCTGTGCGCACTGACGTAAACCCTTCGACCGCGGGAGCGAGCATGGCCCTGAGGTTCCTCGGCATCATCCCGAACACCCCGGACACGGACTCTCCGACGATCTGGCTGGACGAGGAGACCGGTGACCTCCTGATCCAGTCCTACAAGGCCAGCGAGGAGGAGGTGGAGAAGTGCCAGGAGGCCGGTTCGATCCCTGGTCACTCCACGGCTGTCCCGGATCACGAGACGATCATCCGGCTTCCCAAGGTCATGCTTCAGTTCATCCCCAAGCCCGACGGCGAGTAAGGAAGAGATGACGACGCCCGTACATGAGGGCCTGGCCAAGGCCAAGGAGTCGGCCGTTCATCTGGAGATGCGCGACGCCTACCAGCCCAACGACCCCGAGTTCATTGCCTGGCAGCAAGGCAGGCGCCTTGACCCCGCCGGTGCCCGGTCGTCGTGGTGGCGCCCGTTCCTGGACGTGGTGACTGAGACCACGGCGCGCGGGGTCGTGATGCGGCGAGCCCGGATCGTCTCCGAGCCGGTGACCGACTACATCCGGTACGAGTACGACGTGACTTTCCCCAATGTCGTCGCCGGTGAGCAGGTCCGGTGGCTGGCCCGGCGCAATGCGGCGGACATCGCCCTGCCCGGTACCGACCTGTGGATGTTCGACGGCCAGGCCGTGCTGTTCACCTACTTCTCTGGCATCGGGGAAGTGGTAGACCGTGAATGGCGCACGGAACCGGCTGTCGTGGACCTGGTGAAGTCGGCGTTCGAAACGGTCTGGGAACGGGCCACCCCACACGAGGAGTACCGGCCCCGCTGACCCCTTGCCCTCATGGCTGTCTCTCCCTCTTCAAGTGCCCAGCAGGCCCGGCAGGCCCTGGCGGACCGGCTCGCCGAGCTGTGCCGGGACGCCGGGCTGACCGGGCGTGATCTCGCCCGCCTGTGCGGCTGGCACCCGTCCAAGTCGTCACGGATCATGAGCGCCCGGACTCCTCCCTCCGCTGAGGACATCCGGGTGTGGTGCCGGGCGACCGGTGCGGAGGATCAGACAGCCGACCTGATCGCCTCGCTGCGTACTGCCGAGGGGATGTGGATCGGCTGGCGGCGCATGGAACGCACCGGGCTGAGGCAGGCGCAGGAAGCCCGGTTGCCGCTGTACGAGCGCACCCGCCGTTTCCGCGCGTACTCGCCCGGACTCGTACCGGGGTTGATCCAGACGCGTGACTACACCGAGGCCGTTTTGCGCGCTGTTCAGCGGCGCAGAGTGGTGGTGGACGATGTGGCGGAGGCGGTAGCCGCGCGGATGGAGCGGCAACGCGTGCTGCACGAGGGAAGCCGGCGGTTCGCCTTCCTGGTGGAGGAATCGGTCTTGCGCAACAGCCTCGGCGGCACCGACGTTCTCACCGATCAGCTCGGCCACCTGGCCGCAGTCGGCTTCCTGCCCAATGTCAGCCTGGGCATTGTGCCGGAACGGCGCCATCGCTCACGGATGCCGGTCGAAGGGTTCTGGATCTACGATGCGGCACAGGTCAACGTCGAGCTGGTGTCCGGCTATCTCACCATCACACAGCCGAGCGAAGTCGCCATGTACGCGGACACATTCGCCGAACTGGCCGGCATGGCCGTCTACGGGGCACAGGCGCGAGCGCTGATCGCAGCGGCCGTGGACGCGCTCCGGTAACCATCGTGCAATCTCGTAGAACCTCGTATGAGCCCAGGCCCCGCCGTTCCTAGCGTGGTGAGCACGCAAGCGGCGGAGATCGCCTACCCGCCCGCACTACTGGACCGCCCGTCCGGCCGCCTTGGCCGCGACGACGGGTCGGCCGGGCGGCCCCGCCGGACCACGAGCAAGGTTCTGCCCGGCATGGGGAGAGGAGCTGAGCACGGTGGGCCATCAAGAAGACACATCAATCCCATGCGGCCGGAAAGGATGTAACGGGACGAAGTCCGTCGTCTATGAGTACGACGAGTGGGAGAATTGCATCAGTCAGACTTCGTTCCCCTGTACCGAGTGTGGGGACCAGTGATCCATGTGCCAGTCGCGGGATCACCGTGACTGGCACGCCTTACATGGGAACACTGCCCCAACCATCTGAGTGAAAGCCCGTAAAACCGAGACGGTCAACTGACCGACAGGGAACGATGCCACCATGCTGGATCGCCCTCCGCTCATGCGCTGCAACCGGTGCCGCAACCCCTTGTGGTGGGATGTGACGCCAGGGCAGCCACCAGGTTGGTACTGCTCGGTGTGCAACGACCCGTCGGAGCGGAAGATCAATCAAGCTGCCGTGCCGCCACCGTGTCCCGCAGGGTGTCCTTCCCCGATCTTCGAGATCCGAGACGGTGTGAAGCGGCACATCTGCCACTGACGACCGGCGCGTGGGCCCACGACGCCCCGCCCTGGGGTACCGGGCGGGGCTCGTCGACTGGGGCGGCTCGGACTCGTCAGCCCGCAGCCTGTCCGTTGCAGAACACCGCCCTGACGAGCGCGTCCAGTGCCTTCGGGAACTCGGCCGCCGGGTTGATCGCCGCATCCCCCGTGTTCACCGAAGCGGTCAGCGTCCGGCTGCCGTCGGGCGTGCTGTACATGAGCGACCCGTAGCCCCCGGGCGGGCTGCCGTTGTGGTGGTAGACGGTGCCGTGGTCCTGGCCCAGGTCCTGGACGAACAGCCCGAGGCCGTAGTGGAAGTCGCCGCTCTTGGGGTGCGGTGTGCGCATCTCGTCCAGCAGCGGGGCCGGCAGGAGCCGGCCGCTCATCAGCGCGGAGAAGAACGTGTGGAGGTCCTCGGTGGTCGAGACCATGTCACCCGCGGCGGCCAGCAAAGAGAGGTTCTGGCGGGTGACGTCGACGACCTTCCACTCGCCGCCGTCCTGGTAGCGGTAGTAGCCGTGGGAGTGCGGCCCGGGCAGCTCCGTCCGGTTGCCCGGCACCAGGGTGCCGGGCAACCCGAGCGGTCGGAGGATCCGCCGCCGCATCTCCTCGGCGTACGAGCGACCCGTGAGCTTCTCGATCAGTAGCTGGGCCAGCGTGTAGTTGGTGTTGGAGTAACTCCAGTCCGTCCCCGGCTCGAATCGCGCCGGCTTGGACAGCGCCAGCCGTACCAGCTCCTCCGGCCGGTAGGAGCGGAACCGGTCCTCCACCCACTCCTTGCCCGTGGCGGGTATCCCCAGCACGATCGTCCCGTCGGGGTAGTACTCGCCGGTGTAGCTGAACAACCCGCTGGTGTGTTGCAGCAGCATCCGCACGGTGATCCGCCGGTCCAGCCCGAGCTCGGGCAGGTGGTCGGCCACCGAGGCGTCCAGACCGATCCTGTCCTCGGCCACGAGCTGAAGCACCAGGGTCGCGGTGAAGGTCTTGGTGGAACTGCCGATCCAGAACGAGCCGTTCACCGGCGGCTTGGCGGTCTCGCCCAGCTTGCGCACCCCGGCGCTGCCGGCCCACTCGCCCCGTTCGTCGTGCACGCGCATCTGCACCCCGGCGAAACCGGCATCGACGAACTCCTGGATGGCCTTCTGCAACTCCGGGCGATCCTGCCCGGCAGTGATCTTGCTGGTCATGATGGGCGTCCCTTTCCGTAGGTTTTAGAGGCTGCGGGCGGTGATGTCGCCCTGAGACGTGGTCGCGCGGATGTCCAGGACGACGGTGCCGTCGTTCTTGAGGGAGTTGCTGATGCGGCCGTGGTGGGTGTGGGCGTCCAGGGCGGCCGAGGTGTCGGTGGCGGCGCCGACCGAGATGCTGCCGGACTGGGTGCGGAGCACGACCGTGCCGCGCACGGCTTCGGCGATCCGGATGTCGCCCCGGTTGGTGCTGATCTCCGCGGGGCCGTTGAGCCGGCCGACCTCGACGTCGCCGTCGACCGCGGTGAGGTGGAGGCTCGCGGCCTCGTCGATCTTGATCTGGCGGTACGCGCCCTCGAAGGTGACGTCGCCGAGCCGTCCGACGCCCCGGAGTTCCACGCAGTCGGTCTTCGCGTCGACGCGGGAGCCGGCGGGCAGCTGGACCGTGACCTCGATGGATCCGGAGGGGCCGAAGTACTGGTTCTTCGTCGCCCGGGTCTCGATCCGCAGGACGCCGTCGACGAAGGCGACCTCGGTCTGCTCCGCCGCCTTCACGTCGCGGCTCTTGGAGGCGGTCGCGGGCAGGACCTCGACCGTGGTGACGGCCCGGTCGGCGGCGATGAACTGCACGCGCCCGGCGGGGATGTCGAGGACGGCGGCGATCGGGGCGGGGGTGTCGAACTTCTGCATCGTGCGCTCCTTGAACTCGTTGTTTCCGATGAGGGAAAAGCTACGTTGCGTTCAAGGATCTGGCAACGACTGCGTTGCGTAGTGGCGGTATCTTCGCAGGTCAAGCCATCAATTTCGTTGCAACGGTTTTGAATCTAACGCAACAACAGACATCCCCGTCCGTTGCAATGGATTGAAAGTGAACGCTATGCTGGAGCCATCACGGACGGACCACGAAGGAGACCCCGATGCCCGGCGGCAGACTCACCCAGCAGGAACGCCAGCAGATCGCGCTGGGGGTGGCCGACGGGCTCGCCTACGCGGAGATCGCCAGGCGTCTCGACCGTCCCACCTCGACCGTCACGCGCGAGGTGATGCGCAACGGCGGCCCCACCGCCTACCGCGCCGACCTGGCCCATCGCGCCACCGAGCGCCGCGCCCACCGGCGCAGGCAGGCCGCGCCCCGAGGGGCGGAGGTGCCGCCGCAGGCCCATGGACGCGATACCGAAGCGGTGCGCGAGTACGAGGAGGCGTTCACGACCCTGCTCATGCAACAGGGCCTGCCCAAGATGGTGTCCCGCGTGCTGACCTGCCTCTACACCACCGACGCGGGCAGCCTCACCGCGTCCGAACTCGCCCAGCGCCTCCAGGTCAGCCCCGCGTCCGTCTCCAAGGCGGTGGCGCTCCTCGACAGTCAGGGCCTCATCCGCCGGGAACGCGACGAGCGCCGTCGCGAGCGCTACCTCGTCGACAACGACGTCTTCTATACGGGGATGATCGCGGCCGCCCGCTCCAACGCCCTGCTCGCCGAGACCGCACGGCAGGGCGTCGGCATCCTCGGCCGCGACACTCAAGCCGGCGTCCGCCTTGAGAACATCGCCCGCTTCGTCGACTTCGTCAGCGAGAACATGGCCCGCGCCGCTGAGCAGGCCCGCGAGATTCTCTACATGAAGCCTGAAACGATCGAGGGCAGCGCTGTCGAGCAGCCGCAGCCGGCGGGGCCCGCGCCGGATCCTTCAAGCTGATCCGACCAGCCCCCACCGGCCCGCCCCACCCGGCAGCGCGCCCCCCCGCGCCTACCGCATCAGCACCCCCGCCGCCTCACCCGCCCCCTCCGACGACGGCATCGCCACCAGCCCCAGCTCAGCCCCATCGGCCAGCAACCGGTGCGCGGGCAGGATCCGCACGGTGTACCCGAACGGCCCGGTCCGGTCCAGCGTCAGCGGACCCTCGTACAGGCGCCGCCCGTCCAGTCCCACCGCACCCGTCGCCTTCAGCGGGAACGCCGCCGCCTGGGACAGCCGGTCGGCCGAGTCCACACGGCCCGCGACGGCCTGCACCTCGACGTCCGAGGGGTCGAGCTCGCCCAGGGTCACGCTCACCCGCAGCGAGACCGTGGAGCCCAGCTCGGCCGTGCCGTTCAGCGGGCCGTCCGAGACGGCCTCCACATGGTCCACGGCGACGGCCGGCCACGCCGCCCGCACCCGTGCCTTCCACGCGGCCAGCTCCCGCGCGGCGATCGCGTCCAGGGACCGGTGGGCCTCGGCCGCGGGCGCGTAGAGCCGCTCGACGTACTCGCGGACCATCCGCCCGGCGAGCACCTTCGGCCCGAGCGTCGCCAGCGTGCGCCGGACCATCTCGATCCAGCGGCCCGGCAGTCCGCCCGCCGCCCGGTCGTAGAAGCGCGGGGCCACCCGCTGGGCCAGCAGGTCGTAGAGAGCGGCCGCCTCCAGGTCGTCGCGGCGGTCGTCGTCCATGGCCGCGCCGTCGGCGGTGGGGATGGCCCAGCCGAAGTCCGGCTCGTACCACTCGTCCCACCAGCCGTCCAGAACGGAGAGATTGAGACAGCCGTTCAACGCCGCCTTCATCCCGGACGTACCACAGGCCTCCAACGGCCGCAGGGGGTTGTTCAGCCAGACATCGCAGCCGGGATAGAGCTTCTGGGCCATCGCCATGCCGTAGTCCGGCAGGAAGACGAGGCGATGGCGTACGCGCGGGTCGTCGGCGAAGCGGACGAGCTCCTGCACCAGCCGCTTGCCGCTGTCGTCCGCCGGGTGCGCCTTGCCCGCGACGACGATCTGCACCGGCCGCTCCGGGTGGAGCAGCAGTTCGGTCAGCCGCTCGCGGTCGCGCAGCATCAGCGTCAGCCGCTTGTACGACGGCACGCGCCGGGCGAAGCCGATGGTGAGGACGTCCGGGTCGAGCACCCCGTCGATCCATCCCAGCTCGGCCGTCCCGGCGCCGCGCTCCCGCCAGGAGGCCCGCAGCCGCTCCCGCACCTCCTCCACCAGCTGTTCGCGCAGGGTGCGCCGCAGCTCCCAGACGGCGGCGTCGGAGATGTCGGCGACGGTGTCCCAGCGCTGGGAGCCGCCGACGGCCAGGGCGTCCTCGGCGCGCCCGGCGCCGATCTGCCGGGCGCCGAGCCGGAAGACCTCGGGGGCCACCCAGGTGGGGGCGTGCACCCCGTTGGTGACCGACGTGATGGGCACTTCCTCCGGGTCGAAGCCGGGCCACAGCCCGGCGAACATCTCCCGGCTGACCTTGCCGTGCAGCGTGGAGACGCCATTGGCGCGCTGGGCCAGCCGCAGGCCCATCACGGCCATGTTGAAGAGGTTGGGCTCCCCGCCGGGATAGTCCTCCCGGCCCAGCGCCAGGACCCGTTCGACGTCGATGCCGGGCAGCTCCGCGCCGTCCGCGAAGTGCCGGGCGACGAGCGCGGCCTCGAAACGGTCGATGCCGGCGGGCACGGGGGTGTGGGTGGTGAAGACCGCGCCGGCGCGGACGCACTCCAGCGCCGCGTCGAAGTCGGCGCCCTGCTCGGCCAGTTCACGGATCCGTTCCAGCCCCAGGAAGCCCGCGTGCCCCTCGTTGGTGTGGAAGACCTCCGGCTCGGGGTGCCCGGTGATCCGGCAGTACGCCCTTACGGCGCGCACCCCGCCGATGCCCAGCAGCATCTCCTGGAGCAGCCGGTGCTCGCTGCCACCGCCGTAGAGCCGGTCGGTCACCTCCCGTTCCCCGGAGCCGTTGTCCTCCACGTCCGAGTCGAGGAGCAGCAGCGGCACCCGGCCGACCTGGGCCTGCCAGACGTATGCGTGCAGACAGCGGCCGCCGGGCAGGGCGAGGGTGACCCGGGTGGGGGTGCCGTCGGGCTCGCGGAGCAGGGACAGCGGGAGCTCGTTGGGGTCGAGCAGGGGATAGTGCTCCTGCTGCCAGCCCTCGCGGGAGAGCGACTGACGGAAATAGCCGTGGCGGTAGAGGAGTCCGACGCCGATGAGGGGAACGCCCAGGTCGCTCGCGGACTTCAGATGGTCGCCGGCGAGGATGCCCAAGCCCCCGCTGTACTGGGGGAGGGCGGCGGTGATGCCGAACTCGGGGGAGAAATAGGCGACGGCGGCCGGCAGCCCGGCGGGCTGGTCCTGGTACCAGCGCCGGCCGGTGACGTAGTCGTGGAGATCGTCGGCGGCCGCCGCCAGCCGCCGCCGGAACCGGCGGTCCTCGGCCAGGGCGGCCAGCCGGTCGGCGGAGACGGAACCCAGCAGCCGCAGCGGGTCGCCCCCGGCGGCCCGCCAGCCCTCGGGGTCGACGGACTGGAACAGTTCGCGGGTCTCGGGGTGCCAGGACCAGCGCAGATTGCGCGCCAGTTCGCTGAGCGGTCGTAGGGGTTCCGGAAGGACGGGACGCACGCTGAATCGACGAATGGCCTTCACGGATTCGACGGTAGCGGCAGGCGTCGGCACGGGAGGGGGCAATGGACCGGTTCCACCGCACCGGGGCGAGCCCGCGCGCAGACCGACTGATGTCTTCGCACTAGGCGATAAGTACTAGGCGGATTTACGTCTCGCGTACAGCAGCACTGTCCAAGGCCAAAAGCCGCTACGGCCTTCGAAGGCCTTGCCCGGTGCCCGTTCCCCCGTCCGGCCCTCAACGGCGCCGTTTCGCCACATTGCACGCGATCGGACCATCGAGCAGACTCCCTACGGGTGACGGGGGAACGGCCGCCCTCCGTGCGCGGGGTCAGGGGAACTACGCACGAGTAGTTCATACAGTCCGGGCATGCCCGGGCGGACCCGGTGGGAAAGCTCACCCGGTGTACCGGGACGACCGTCCGTCGCCCTGCTGACGGCCGCCGTCCCTTCTTCCGCCCGCCCGAGTGAACGCGGACAGGAGCAGCCATGCCCGCACCCTCCCGACCGCCGACGGACCAGATAGAACAGACGGAACCCTCGCCCAAGACCCCTGAGACTCTCCAGGTGATCCCATGATCGGTCGCATCCCCGTCCTGGACCCCGGCCCGCTCGTCGACTGCGGCCGAAGGCCCGTCAAGGCCGTGGTGGGCGAGGAGTTCGAGGTCTCCGCCACGGTCTTCCGGGAAGGGCACGACGCGGTCGGGGCGAACGTGGTGCTGCGCGGGCCCGCCGGCCGGTGCGGCCCCTGGACGCCGATGCGGGAGCTGGCCCCGGGCACCGACCGCTGGGGGGCGGCGGTCACCCCGGACGCGACGGGCCGCTGGACCTACGCGGTCGAGGCCTGGAGCGATCCGGTCACCACCTGGCGCGAGCACGCCTCCATCAAGATCCCGGCGGGCATCGACACCGAGCTGGTCCTGGAGGAGGGCGCCCGGCTCCATGAGCGGGCGGCCTCGGGCGTCCCCAAGAACGACGGCAGGGAGGCCGTGCTGGCCGCCGTCGACGCCCTGCGCGACGCCTCGCGCCCGGCCGCGGCCCGGCTCGCCGCCGCCCTGACCCCCGAGGCCGTGGCCGCCCTGGCCCGCCATCCACTGCGGGAGCTGGTCACCAGCTCCCGCCCGGTGCCGGTGCTGGTGGAGCGGGAACGGGCCCTCTTCGGCTCCTGGTACGAGATGTTCCCCCGCTCGGAGGGCGCCCGGCTGATTCCCGGCCAGCCGCCCCGGAGCGGCACCTTCCGCACGGCGGCCCGCCGTCTCCCCGCCATCGCGGCGATGGGCTTCGACGTCGTCTACCTCCCCCCGGTCCACCCCATCGGCACCACCCACCGCAAGGGCCCCAATAACGCGCTGAGCGCGGGCTCTTACGATGTGGGCAGCCCCTGGGCCATCGGCTCCCCGGAGGGCGGTCACGACGCGATCCACCCCGATCTGGGCACGCTGGAGGACTTCGACCACTTCGTCAGCCGGGCGCACGACCTGCGCCTGGAAGTGGCCCTCGACTTCGCCCTCCAGTGCTCCCCGGACCACCCCTGGGTCGGCAAGCACCCCGAGTGGTTCCACCACCGCGCGGACGGCTCCGTCGCGTACGCCGAGAACCCGCCGAAGAAGTACCAGGACATCTACCCCCTGGCCTTCGACGCGGATTTCGACGGCCTGGTCACCGAAACACTCCGGATCCTGCGCTTCTGGATGGCCCACGACGTACGGATCTTCCGCGTCGACAATCCCCACACCAAACCGGTCGTCTTCTGGGAAAAGGTGATCTCCGAGATCGGCCGCACCGACCCGGACGTGATCTTCCTTGCCGAGGCCTTCACCCGGCCCGCGATGATGGGCACCCTCGGGGCGATCGGCTTCCAGCAGTCGTACACGTACTTCACCTGGCGCAACACCAAACAGGAACTCACCGACTATCTGACCGAGCTGTCGGGCCCCTCCGCCGCGCATATGCGCCCCAACCTCTTCGTCAACACCCCGGACATCCTCCACGCGTACCTCCAGGAGGGCGGCCGCCCGGCCTTCGAGGCGCGTGCGATCCTGGCCGCGACGCTGGCCCCCACCTGGGGGATGTACGCCGGCTATGAACTCTGCGAGAACCTCCCGGCCCATGTGGGCAGCGAGGAGTACCTGAACTCGGAGAAGTACGAACTCCGCCCCAGGGACTGGGAGTCCGCGGAGCGCGAGGGGCGGAGCATCGCCCCCCTGATCACCACGCTCAACCGGCTCAGAAGGCGCCACCCGGCCCTCCGGCACCTCCGCAATCTGCGGTTCCACCACGCGGACAACGACGCGGTCATCGCCTACTCCAAGCGCTCGGGCCCCTCCTGCGTCCTCACGGTCGTCAACCTCGACCCCCACCACACCCAGGAGGCCACGGTCTCGTTGGACATGCCGGAGCTCGGCCTCGGCTGGCACGAGACCGCCCCGGTGCGCGATGAGCTCACCGGGGAGACCTATCACTGGGGCAGGGACAACTATGTGCGCCTGGAGCCGGGCCGCCCGCCCGCGCACGTGTTCTCGCTGCGACCGTCCTCTCAGATCGGAGGGTCACCCACACCATGATCGTCAATGAGCCCGTCCAGGACACCTTCGAGGACACTCCGGCCAAGGATCTGGATCCCGACTGGTTCAAGCGGGCCGTCTTCTACGAAGTACTCGTCCGCTCGTTCCAGGACAGCGACGGCGACGGCATCGGCGACCTCAAGGGACTGACCGCGAAACTGGACTATCTCCAGTGGCTCGGCGTCGACTGCCTGTGGCTCCCGCCGTTCTTCCAGTCACCGCTCCGGGACGGCGGTTACGACGTCTCCGACTACACCGCGGTGCTGCCGGAATTCGGCGACCTGGCCGACTTCGTCGAGTTCGTGGACGCGGCCCACACCCGCGGTATGCGCGTGGTCATCGACTTCGTCATGAACCATACGAGCGATCAGCACGACTGGTTCCAGCAGTCCCGCACCGACCCCGACGGCCCCTACGGCGACTACTACGTCTGGGCGGACGACGACAAGCAGTACCAGGGCGCGCGGATCATCTTCGTGGACACGGAGACGTCGAACTGGACCTTCGACCCGGTGCGAAAGCAGTATTACTGGCACCGGTTCTTCTCCCACCAGCCGGACCTCAACTACGAGAACCCGGCCGTCCAGGAGGAGATCCTGGCCGCCCTCCGCTTCTGGCTGGACCTGGGCATCGACGGCTTCCGCCTGGACGCGGTCCCGTATCTCTTCGCCGAAGAGGGCACGAACTGCGAGAACCTCCCCCGGACCCACGAATTCCTCAAGCGCGTCCGCGCGGAGATCGACGACCACTACCCGGACACGGTCGTGCTGGCCGAGGCCAATCAGTGGCCGGAGGACGTGGTCGACTACTTCGGCTCGTACGAGAACGGCGGGGACGAATGCCATATGGCATTCCACTTCCCGGTCATGCCGCGCATCTTCATGGCCGTCCGCCGCGAGTCCCGCTACCCGGTCTCGGAAATCCTGGCGAAGACCCCGGAGATCCCGTCCCGCTGCCAGTGGGGCATCTTCCTCCGCAACCACGACGAGCTCACGCTCGAGATGGTGACGGACGAAGAGCGCGACTACATGTGGGCGGAGTACGCCAAGGATCCCCGCATGCGGGCGAACATCGGCATCCGCCGCCGCCTGGCGCCCCTGCTCGACAACGACCGAAACCAGATCGAACTCTTCACAGCCCTCCTCCTCTCGCTCCCGGGCAGCCCGATCCTCTACTACGGGGACGAGATCGGCATGGGGGACAACATCTGGCTGGGAGACCGGGACGCGGTCCGAACCCCCATGCAATGGACCCCCGACCGCAACGCGGGCTTCTCCTCCTGCGACCCGGGAAGGCTGTACCTCCCCACGATCATGGACCCGGTCTACGGCTACCAGGTCACGAACGTGGAAGCGGCGATGAGCAGTCCATCGTCACTCCTCCACTGGACCCGCCGAATGATCGAGATCCGCAAGCAGAACCCGGCATTCGGCCTGGGCTCGTACACGGAACTCCCGTCCAGCAACCCAGCGGTACTCGCCTTCCTCCGCGAACACGGCGACGACCTGGTCCTCTGCGTGAACAACTTCTCACGGTTCGCACAGCCGACCGAGCTGGACCTACGGGCATTCAGCGGCCGCCACCCAGTAGAGCTGATCGGCGGGGTCCGCTTCCCGGCGATCGGAGAACTCCCGTACCTGCTCACCCTGGCGGGCCACGGCTTCTACTGGTTCCGGCTGCGCCGCACGGCCCCGAGCACCTGACACCGGTTTCCCCACCCCCGGGAGGGGCAGGCGAACCGACGGGAGGGGCAGGGGTCGGTCCCACCCCGGCCCCGCACCACCCCGCAAGCGAAAAGCGCAAGCGCAACCGGACGATTCCCCCCGACACGTCCCGCACCACACCCTGGCCGAAGCCGTCATCCGGGACACTTTGCCCCATCCGTCGTGTGCCCCGGGGAAAGGACGCGACGCATGTCGGAAGCCGCACCGCTGCTCGCCTCGCTCGCCCCCCTGCTCACGGAATGGCTGCCCAGGCAGCGCTGGTTCGCCGGCAAGGGCCGTCCCATCGACGGCTTCACGCTCGTCGCGGCGACGGAGATCCTCCCCAAGTCGCCCACCGCCACCGCCACCACCCCGGGCCTCCTCCACCTCCTCGTACGGGCTCGCCAGCCCACCCAGGACGGCACCACCCACCCCACCGTCACCGACGACTGCTACCAACTGCTGCTGGGCGTCCAGGACGTCCTCCCGCCCCAGCTCGCCCCCGCCCGCATCGGCCGCCCGGCGGGCGGCCCCCTGCACGGCCGCACCGTCTACGAGGGCCTGGCCGACCCCCGCCTCGCGGCGCTCCTTCTGGAGCGGCTGAGGGTCCCGGGCCGCCTGGGCCCCCTCCGCTTCAGCCGCGAACCGGAGGCGAAGATCCCACCGGACCTGACGCCCCGCCTCCTGGGGGCCGAGCAGTCCAACTCCTCGGCGGTATACGGCGAAACGTATATCCTCAAGCTCTTCCGTCGCGTGGGCCCCGGCACCAACCCCGATCTCGAACTGCCGCGCGCACTGGCGAAGACCGGATGCGCTCGCGTCCCGGCACCGGCGGCCTGGTTCGAGGCGGAGCTCCACGGCGCGATGCCCATGACCCTGGGCGTGCTGCAACCCTTCCTGGCCGGCTCCGCCGACGGCTGGCAGCTGGCGCTGGGCGCCCTCTCCGTCCAGGCCGACTTCACCGCCTCCGCGCGCGCCCTCGGCCACGCCGTCGCCGAGGTGCACCTCGCCCTGGCCGAGGCACTGCCCACGGTCGTCCTGCGCCGCCCCCAGCTGGAGCGGCTCGCGGAGGTGATGACCCGGCGCCTGGACGCGGCGGCCGAGGCCGTCCCGGCCCTGCGCCCGTACCGGTGGGCGCTGGGCGAGGCCTACGACGAGCTGGCGGCGCTGGGCCGGGACGGGCACACCCGCCGGGCCCAGCGCGTCCACGGCGATCTCCACCTGGGGCAGGCGCTGCGCACCGCCGCCGACGGCCGCTGGTCGCTCATCGACTTCGAGGGGGAGCCGGCCCGCCCGCTGCCGGAACGGTGCCGTCCGCAGCCGGTCGCGCAGGACATCGCGGGGATGCTGCGTTCGTTCGACTACGCGGCGGCGGTGGGCCGCGCGGCCGGCACCGACTGGGCCGAGCGCTCCCGGGCGGCGTTCTGCGAGGGCTATGCGACCGTCCACCAGGACCCGCGCGAGGATCCCCTGCTGCTGCGGGCGCACGAGACGGACAAGGCCGTCTACGAGGTGCTCTACGAGGCCCGGCACCGCCCCGACTGGCTGTCCGTGCCGATGTCCGCGATCCACCGCCTGGCCGGAGGCCACCGTGCGACCGGCGTTCACGCCGGCTTGACCCGTCCGCCCCGTACGCCCCCGGAGGACCACCTGTGACCGCACGACCGCCGATCCCGGCAACGTTCCTACGAGCGCCGACGCCCACCCAAAACACACCTGCACCCACCAAGAACGCACCCTCCGGCAAGGGAAACGGAATCCGCCCCGCACCACCCCTCGACGCCCCCACCCGCGACCGCCTCCTCCACGGCGCCCACCACGACCCGCACGGCGTGCTGGGCGCGCACCACGTGCCCGGCGGGATCGTCGTGCGCGCCCTGCGCCCGTGGGCGAAGGGCGTGGCGGTCGTCGCGAAGGGCCTGCGCGCGGAGCTCCTCGACGAGGGCGACGGCCTGTTCGCCGCGACCCTCCCTCTCCACAGGATCCCGCCCGACTACCGTCTCCTCGTCACCTACGAGGACACGGAGCTGACGCTCGACGACCCGTACCGTTTCCTGCCCGCGCTGGGGGAGCTGGATCTCCACCTCATCGGGGAGGGCCGGCACGAGGAGCTGTGGCAGGCGCTGGGCGCCCGCCCGATGACGCACCAGGACGTGGCGGGCACCCGGTTCACGGTGTGGGCGCCGAACGCCCAGGGCGTCTGCGTCGTGGGCGACTTCAACGTATGGGACAGCACGGTCCACCCGATGCGCTCGCTGGGCGGCGCGGGGGTGTGGGAGGTGTTCCTCCCGGGCGTCGGCGAGGGCGCGCTGTACAAGTTCGAGATCACCCGCCCTGACGGCTCGCGCACGCTGCGCGCGGACCCGATGGCGCGGCGCGCCGAGGTGCCGCCCGCGAACGCGTCGATCGTGGACGCGTCGCACCACGTGTGGCGGGACGCCGACTGGATGGCGCGGCGCGGGGCGCGTCCCGTCCACGAGGCGCCGTTCTCGGTGTACGAAGTACACCTCGCGTCCTGGCGACCGGGGCTGACGTACCGGCAACTGGCCGATCAACTCCCCGCCTACGTCAAGGACCTCGGCTTCACGCACGTGGAGCTGATGCCGGTGGCAGAGCACCCCTTCGGCGGCTCGTGGGGTTACCAGGTCACCGGCTTCTACGCCCCCACGGCCCGCCTCGGTACCCCCGACGACTTCAAGCACCTCGTCGACGCCCTCCACCGGGCCGGCATCGGCGTGATCATGGACTGGGTGCCGGCGCACTTCCCGAGGGACGACTGGGCGCTGGCGGAGTTCGACGGGCGGCCGCTGTACGAGCACCAGGACCCGGTCCGGGCCTCCCACCCCGACTGGGGGACGCTGGAGTTCGACTACGGCCGCAAGGAGGTGCGCAACTTCCTGGTGGCGAACGCGGTCTACTGGTGCGAGGAGTTCCACATCGACGGGCTGCGCGTGGACGCCGTCGCCTCCATGCTCTACCTCGACTACTCGCGCGAGGCGGGCCAGTGGACGCCGAACGAGCACGGCGGCCGCGAGAACCTCGACGCGGTGGCCTTCCTCCAGGAGATGAACGCGACGGTCTACCGACGCTGTCCGGGCGTCGTGACCATCGCCGAGGAGTCCACCGCCTGGGACGGCGTCACGCGCGCCACCCACCACACGGGCCCCGGCGGCTTCGGCGGGCTGGGCTTCGGCCTGAAGTGGAACATGGGGTGGATGCACGACTCGCTGGAGTACATGACGAAGGAGCCGGTGCACCGCAAGTACCACCACGGCGACATGACCTTCGCGATGGTCTACGCGTACAGCGAGAACTACGTCCTGCCGATCTCGCACGACGAGGTGGTGCACGGCAAGCGCTCGCTGGTCTCCAAGATGCCGGGCGACTGGTGGCAGCAGCGCGCGAACCACCGGGCGTTCCTCGGCTTCATGTGGGCCCATCCGGGCAAGCAACTCCTCTTCATGGGGCAGGAGTTCGCGCAGGGGGCGGAGTGGTCCGAGGCCCACGGCCCCGACTGGTGGCTGCTGGATCCCTCGTACTCCGCCGAGCCCGACCACCGGGGCGTACGGGATCTGGTCCGCGACCTCAACACCCGCTACCGGGCGACACCGGCGCTGTGGCAGCGGGACATCGTGCCCGAGGGCTTCGAATGGATCGTCGGCGACGCGGCGGACGACAACGTCCTGGCGTTCGCCCGCTACGACGCGCAGGGCCGGCCGCTGCTGGCGGTCTGCAACTTCTCCCCGGTGGTGCGGCACGGCTACCGGCTGGGGGTACCGGCCGGGGAGCCGGTGTGGCAGGAGGCCCTCAACACCGACGCCTCCGGCTACGGCGGCAGCGGCGTCGGCAACCCGGACCCGCTGAAGGCGGAGCCGACGGCGTGGCACGGGCGCCGGTCGAGCGTGGCGGCGGTGCTGCCGCCGCTGGCGACGGTGTGGCTGCGGCCGGGGTAGGACGGATCGGGGCAGGACGGATCGGGGGCGCGCCGCGCATGAGTAAGGCGCCGTCCGGGGGAGTCGGAGCTCACCCCGGACGGCGCCTGGTCGGTGGCAGGCGGCCGGAGGCTAGAAGCTGAGCTTCCAGCTGTTGACGGTGCCCTCGTCATTGGCGTACAGGTCCTGGACCTGGAGCTTCCAGGTGCCGGTGGCCGGGACGGCGGACGCGTCGACCGTGTAGGTCTCCTTGATGTCCGCCGCGGAGTCCCACGAGTCGGCGTCCTTCAGACGCCACGACTTGCCGTTGGGGGCGACCAGGTCGATCTGGACGTCGCCGCGGTAGGTGTGGGTGATGTTGACGTCGACCTTCAGTGCCGAGGAGCCGTTGCCGCTGCGGGTCACGACGATCGGCGAGGTCACGGCCGGGCCCGCGTCCGGGATGGCCACGGGGGTGGTGTTCTCGAAGACGCTGCCGCCGCCCGAGGTGTTCACGGTCCACTTGAAGGAGGCGGTGCCGGTCTTGCCGCCCGCGTCCTTGACCGTCACCGTCACATTGCTGGAGCCGGTGGTGGTCGGGGTGCCGGAGATCAGCCCGGTCGAGGAGTTGATCGTCAGGCCGGCGGGCAGGCCGGTGGCCGAGTAGGTCAGGGCGCCCGTGGTGGAGCTGGACGCCTTGATCTGGAGGGAGACGGCCGTGTTCACGATGGACGTCTGGTCGCCGGGGGCGGTGACGGAGACCCCGGTGGAGAGCCGGCTGCCGACGTTGATGGCCGCCCAGGCGTTGGCGGCGTTGTTGTACGTCTCGCTGCCGACGCCGAAGAGCTCACCGGCGGCCCAGAGTGTGGCGTCGCGCGCGCCCGCGTAGTCGGTGTTGGACTGCATGCGCTGGGACAGCGCCTTGAACCAGATCTTCGCGGCGTTGTCCCGGCCGATGCCGGTGACCGGCTGCCCGTCGGAGGTGGGGCTGTCGTAGTGCACGCCGTTGATGTCCTTGGGGCCGCTGCCCTCGGACGCCAGGTAGAACCAGTGGTTGGCCGGGCCCGACGAGTAGTGGACGTCGAGGCCGCCCAGGCCGGAGTACCACGCGTCCTTGGACCGGCCGTCGCGGCTGGGCTTGTCCTGGTAGCGCAGCGGGGTGCCGTTGCCGTTGATGTCGATCTTCTCGCCGATGAGGTAGTCACCCGGGTCGCTGGGGTTGTTCGCCCAGAACTCCACGGCGGTGGCCATGATGTCCGAGGTGGCCTCGTTCAGGCCGCCGGACTCCCCGCTGTAGGTGAGGTTGGCGGTGGCGGCGGTGACGCCGTGCGTCATCTCGTGCGCGGCCACGTCGATCGCGGTCAGCGGCTTGGCGTTGCCCGAGCCGTCGCCGTAGGTCATGCAGAAGCAGGCGTCGGACCAGAAGGCGTTCACATAGCTGTTGCCGTAGTGGACGCGGCTGTACGCGCCCTGGCCGTCGCCCTTGATGCCGGTGCGCCCGTGGACGTTCTTGTAGTAGTCCCAGGTGAGCTGCGCGCCGTACGCGGCGTCCACGCCCGCCGTGGCCGGGTCGTTGTTGGTGCCGTTGCCCCAGACGTCGCTGGAGTTGGTGAACAGCGTGCCGGTGCCGGACGAGCCGTGGTTGAGGTTGTACGTCTTGTGGCCGCCCCGGGTGGTGTCGGTGAGCTGGTACGAGCCCGCCGAGCCGGAGGTGCCGATGGTGACCTGGCCGCTGTACTGGCTGTTGCCGGTGCCCTGCTTGACGCCCTGGAACTCGAAGAGCTTCTTGCCGCTCTTCGCGTCGGTGATGACGTGCAGCTCGTTGGGCGTGCCGTCCTCCTGGAGGCCGCCGACGACCGTCTCGTAGGCCAGCACGGGGGTGCCGTCGGCGGCCCAGATCACCTTGCGCGGGGCGTGGTCGGCCTTGGTGTCCTTCGAGCCCTTCGCCTGGGCGGACTTGACGGCGTCCTTCTCGGCGGTGGCGGCCGCGAACGAGGGCGCGGTCGTGGCGACGGCCAGCTTCGCCTTGTTCGCCTTGGCGACGGACTTGACGGTGCCGCCCTTGGCCGCGTCGACGACGAGGTCGCCGCCGAGGACGGGCAGGCCCTCGTAGGTGCGCTCGTAGCGGGTGTGCACGGTGCCGTCGGCGTCCTTGGTGACGTCGCGGACGACCAGCTGCTCCTTGGCGCCGAGGCCCAGCTTCTTCGCGGTCTGCGCCGTGGTGGCGCTGGCCTCGCGGATCAGTTCCGCGCGCTGGGAGGGGGTGAGTCTGGCCGGCTGGGCGCCGGGGGCGGCCTTGGCGATGATCTGCCGGGGCTGACCGGTGGCGGCCGAGTCGTCGGTGCGTGCGTTGGCGGTGCCCGTCTGGGCCCCGACGGCGAGCATCGCCGTGACGGCGACGAGCGCGCCGGTGGCGACGGCGCGGCGATGGGGGGTGGGTCTCACTCTGACTCCTTCTGCGGGGCCACCACGGGGTGGGTGGGCCGATGGAACGCCGGACGGCGAACGGGCCGTCCGGGCGGAGCGCGGCAGAACACGTGGAGAGAGGGGGGAGATCGCCGTCGCGGAGGGGTGGGGATGTGGGGGTGCTCCGCGCCAGTTGAGGTGAAGAGTGCCACCGCGGAATGTCGGATGTCAGGGGCGCGTCAACAAGTTGGCCGGAAACTGTTCGTTGGCCAAAGATCGGTGTCCGTATACCGGGCGTTCAGACCAGGCTGTCCCGCCAGGCCCGGTGCAGTACGGCGAAGTGGCCGCCGCCCCGGGCGAGTTCGTCCGGAACGCCGTCCTCCACCACCCTGCCGCCGGCCATCACCAGCACCCGGTCCGCGATCTCCACGGTCGACAGCCGGTGGGCGATCACCACGGCCGTCCGCCCGCGCAGCACCGTGCGCATGGCCCGCTGGACCGCCCGCTCGCCCGGGATGTCCAGGGAGGACGTCGCCTCGTCGAGGATCAGCACCGCCGGGTCGGCCAGCAGCGCCCGGGCGAAGGCCACCAGCTGGCGCTGGCCGGCGGAGATCCGGCCGCCGCGCTTGCGGACGTCCGTGTCGTAGCCGTCGGGCAGGGCGGTGATGAAATCATGGGCGCCGATGGCCTTGGCCGCGCGCTCGATCTCCGCGCGGCTCGCGTCGGGGCGGCCGACGGCGATGTTGCCGGCGACCGTGCCGGAGAAGAGGAACGCCTCCTGCGTCACCATCACCACCCCGCGCCGCAGCTCCGGCCCGGCCAGGGAGGACAGCGGGACGCCGTCGAGCAGGACCCGGCCCTCGGTGGGGTCGTAGAACCGGGCCAGCAGCTTGGCCAGGGTGGACTTCCCCGCCCCCGTGGAGCCGACGACCGCGACCGTCTCCCCGGCGCGCAGGGTCAGATCGAGGCGGGGCAGCACCTCGACGCCCGCGCGGTAGGCGAAGCGCACCCCGTCGAAGACCACCTCGCGGCCCGGGCTCCCGGCCGCGCGGGCGGGCAGCGCCAGCGGCGCCTCCGGCTCGCGTACGGACGGGCGCCGGGCCAGCAGGCCCGCGATCTTCTCCAGGGAGGCGGCGGCCGACTGGTAGGAGTTGAGGAACATCCCCAGCCGGTCGATCGGGTCGTACAGCCGCCGCAGATACAGCACCGAGGCGGCCAGCACCCCCAGGGCCAGGCTTCCGTCGGCGACCCGGTAGGCGCCCCACACCACGATCGCGGCCACCATGCTGTTGGCCACCAGCCGCGAGCGGACCACGTAGTGGGCCATGGCCAGCGCGGTGGCGGTGTTGGTCTCCTGGTGGACGCGGTTGAGCCCGTCGAAGTGGGCGTCGTTGGCACGCTCGCGACGGAAGGCCTGCACGGGCCGGATGCCGTTCATGGTCTCGGTGAACTTCACGATGACCGCCGCGATCGCCGTGGACCGCCGGCGGTGGGCGATCAGCGAGCGGACCCGGTAGGACCGGACGAGCAGGGCCAGCGGCAGGAGGGACAGCAGCGCCGCGCCCCCGGTGGCCGGGTCGAGCCAGAGCAGCGTGGCGGAGACGTAGAGCACGGACAGGACCACGCCGACGAGCTCCTGGAGGCCGTCGTTGAGCAGCTCGCGGATCGACTCGACGTCGGTGGTGGCGCGGGAGATCAGCCGCCCGGAGGTGTAGCGCTCGTGGAAGTCGAGGCTGAGCGCCTGGGAGTGGCGGAAGATCCGGCCGCGCAGCTCCAGCAGCGCGTCCTGGCCCACCCGCGCCGCCAGCCGGACGAACGCCATCTGGAGCAGGCCGGAGGCCAGGGAACAGACGAGGTAGCCGATGGCGACGGCCATGAGCGGCCCGTAGTCCCGCCGGCGGACGGCGGGCACGCCGGAGTCGATGGCGTAGGCGACGAGCAGCGGGCCCGCCTGCACGGCGGCCTGCTGGAGCAGCAGCAGGACGGCCGCGAGCCGCACCCGCCCCCGGGCGGGGGCGAGCAGGGACCGCAGCAGCGCCCGGGAGGCGCCCTTGGGGGCGGGCAGGACGTCCCGGTCGAAGGGGTCGCCGGACGGCTCCTCCGGACGGTCGTCCTCCGCGGCCGGTCGGCCGGAGACGGTGGTGGTCATCGTGGATCGCCCCCTTCGGGCCCCGCCGGGCCGGACATCAGCGACGCGTACTCCTCATTGGTGTGCAGCAGTTCGTGGTGGGTGCCCACCGCGGCGACGCGCCCCCGGGACAGCAGGGCGACCCGGTCGGCGAGCAGCACGGTGGAGGGGCGGTGGGCGACGACCAGGGCCGTCGTCGTGGCCAGCACCTCCCGCAGCGCGGCCTCGACGAGGGCCTCGGTGTGGACGTCGAGCGCGGAGAGCGGGTCGTCCAGGACGAGGAAACGGGGGTCGCCGATCACCGCGCGGGCCAGCGCGAGGCGCTGCCGCTGCCCGCCGGACAGGCTCAGGCCCTGCTCCCCGAGCCGGGTGCGCCGGCCCTGGGGGAGCTCGTGGACGAAGTCCGCCTGGGCGACGGCCAGGGCGCGCAGGAGCCGGGCCTCCCCGGCGTCGGGCGCGCCCATCAGGACGTTCTCCTCGGCGCCGGCGGAGAACAGGGTCGGCTCCTCGAAGGCCACCGCCACCAGCTCCCGCAGCCGCTCGCGGGGCAGTGCGGTGATGTCCCGGCCGTCGAGGACGATCCGTCCCGCGGTCGGCTCGTGGAGCCGGGGGATGAGGGCGGTGAGGGTGGTCTTGCCGCTGCCGGTGGCGCCGACCAGGGCCATGGTCTCGCCGGGGCGGACGCGCAGATCGACGCCGCGCAGCACGGGCGGGGCGTCCGCGGGCGCGTCGGGATACCGGAACCAGACACCCTCCAGACGGAGCCCGGCATCCTTCGGCCGCGCCTCGGCCTTCGGCGCGGCGACGTCGGGCCGGTCCCCGGCGGACGCCTCGGCCGTGTCCATGACCTCGAAGAAGCGGTCCGTGGCCGTGGCCGACTCGTTCGTGATCGCCAGCAGGAAGCCGATCGACTCCACCGGCCAGCGCAGCGCCAGCGCCGTCGACAGGAACGCGACCAGCGTCCCCGCGGACAGCTCGCCGTCCCCGACCTTCAGCACGCCGAGCACCAGCGCCGCGCCGATGGCCAGCTCGGGAAGGATCACGATCAGGGCCCAGAGGGTGCCCAGCAGGCCCGCCTTGCGCAGCTCGGTGTCCCGCAGCCGCCGCGACAGCGCCAGGAACGCCCGCTCCTGGCCCCGGTGCCGGCCGAAACCCTTGATGACGCGGATGCCGAGCACGCTCTCCTCGACGACCGTCGCCAGATCGCCGATCTGGTCCTGTGCCTTCCGCGCGGTGCGCGCGTAGCGTTCCTCGAAGACGGAGCACAGCACCACCAGCGGGGCGACCGGCGCCAGCAGCACCAGCCCCAGCGTCCACTGCTGCTGGAGCAGGATGACGCAGCCGGCGATGATCGTCACCCCGTTGACCAGCAGGAAGGTCAGGGGGAAGGACAGGAAGATGCGCAGCAGCATCAGGTCCGTCGTGGCGCGCGAGAGCAACTGGCCCGAGGGCCAGCGGTCGTGGAAGGAGACGGGCAGCCGCTGGAGGCGCGCGTAGAGCGCCGCCCGCATGTCCGCCTCGACCCGCGCCAGCGGGCCGGCCACGATCATGCGGCGCAGCCCGAACAGCCCGGCCTCGGCCACGCCGAGCACCAGCAGGGCCAGCCCGCCCAGCCACACGCCCGAGGGGTCGCGGCCGGCCACCGGCCCGTCCACGATCCACTTGAGCGTCAGCGGGATCAGCAGCCCCAGACAGGACCCCACCACGGCGGACAGCGCGCCCGCGATGAGCCGCCCGCGTACCGGGCGCACATACGGCCACAGGCGCAGCAGGGACCGCACGGCGGAGTGGCGCCCGGGGCGCGGCGGCGTGCTGGACGGTTCACGGGTCACGGCCATCAGTGGGGAGACTACGGCCCGCCACCGACATCGCTCACTCGTCTTTCAGGCGTAAGTCCTCGGTGGTGGGCGGGAGTTCGGAGCCGTCCCGTACCACTCGCCACAGCAGCACCGAGCGGGCCCGGACCGAGATCCGGCTGCCGCCCTCCCGGCGCAGGCCGGGGGCCGTGTGCTGGTCCTCCAGGGCGGTGTTGACGAGGAGTTCGTAGGATTCGGCCCATGGCGGCCCGGGCAAGGTGAAGCGCAGGGCGCGCGCCCCAGCGTGCAGTACGGCCAGGAAGCTCTCGTCGGTCACCGGTGCGCCCCGCCGGCCGCGCTGGGGGATGTCCCGCCCCGAGAGGTACATGCCCAGGGTGGCGGTGGGGGCGTACCAGTCGGCCTCGGTCATCTCGGTGCCGCCCGGGGTGAACCAGGCGAGGTCGCGCAGGCCGTCCGCGCCCCTGGGCCGGCCGGAGAAGAAGGAGCGGCTGCGCAGCACGGGGTGGGCGCGGCGCAGTGCCAGCAGCCGGGAGCAGAGCCCGGCCAGGTTCCGCCAGCCGGGGTCGTCCAGCAGCGACCAGTCGATCCAGCCGGTCTCGTTGTCCTGGCAGTAGGCGTTGTTGTTGCCGCCCTGGGTGCGGCCCATCTCGTCGCCCGCGACCAGCATCGGCACCCCGGTGGACAGCAGCAGGGTGGTCAGCAGGTTGCGCGTCTGGCGGCGGCGCAGGGCGGTGACGCGCGCGTCGGCCGTCTCGCCTTCCACGCCGCAGTTCCAGGAGCGGTTGTCGCCCGTGCCGTCGCGGTTGCCCTCGCCGTTGGCCTCGTTGTGCTTGCGTTCGTAGCTGACCAGATCGCGCAGGGTGAAGCCGTCGTGCGCGGTGACGAAGTTGACGGAGGCGTACGGGCGGCGGCCGCCCCAGGCGTAGAGGTCGCTGGAGCCCGAAAGCCGGTAGCCGAGGTCCCTCACGTCCGGCAGGGCGCCGCGCCAGAAGTCGCGCACGGCGTCGCGGTAGCGGTCGTTCCACTCGGTCCACAGCGGGGGGAAGGCGCCGACCTGGTAGCCGCCGGAGCCCACGTCCCAGGGCTCGGCGATCAGCTTGACCCGGCGCAGCACGGGGTCCTGGGCGATGACGGCGAGGAAGGGGGAGAGCATGTCCACGTCGTGCATCGACCGGGCGAGCGCCGCCGCGAGGTCGAAGCGGAAGCCGTCGACTCCCATCTCCGTCACCCAGTAGCGCAGCGAGTCGGTTATCAGCCGCAGGACGTTCGGCTGGACGACATGGAGGGTGTTGCCGCATCCGGTGTAGTCGGCGTAGCGCCGGGGGTCGGGCTGGAGCCGGTAGTAGCGGCGGTTGTCGATGCCGCGCAGCGAGAGCGTGGGGCCGAGTTCGCCGCTCTCGGCGGTGTGGTTGTAGACGACGTCGAGGATGACCTCGATGCCGGCCGCGTGGAGGGCCCGCACCATCCGTTTGAACTCGCCCACCTGCTGGCCGCGCGTCCCGGAGGCCGCGTAGCCGGAGTGGGGGGCGAAGTAGCCGATGGAGTTGTAGCCCCAGTAGTTGGCGAGGCCCCGCCGCAGCAGATGGTCCTCGTGGGCGAACTGGTGGACGGGCAGCAGCTCCACGGCCGTCACGCCCAGCCGCCTCAGGTGCCCGACGGCCGCCGGGTGCGCCAGGCCGGCGTAGGTGCCGCGCAGTTGTTCGGGGATGTCCGGGTGGCGCATGGTGAAGCCCTTGACGTGCAGTTCGTAGATGACCGAGTCGGGCCAGGGGGTCTTGGGGCGGCGGTCGTCGGACCAGTCGTCGTCATCGGCGACGACCACGCCCTTGGGGACATGGGGGGCCGAGTCCCGCTCGTCGCGGACGGTGTCGGCGACGTGCTGCTGCGGCCAGTCGCGCACATGGCCGTACACCTCGGCGGGCAGCCGGAAGTCGCCGTCCACGGCCCGGGCGTAGGGGTCCAGGAGGAGTTTGGCGGGGTTCCAGCGGGCACCGGTCCAGGGGTCCCAGCGGCCGTGGACGCGGTAGCCGTAGCGGTGGCCGGGGAGCACGCCGGGGACGAAGCCGTGCCACACCTCGTGCGTCAGCTCGGTCAGCGGCCGGCGGGTCTCGTGCCCGTCCTCGTCGAACAGGCACAGCTCCACCGCCTCGGCGCCGCCCGCCCACAGCGCGAAGTTCGTGCCCGCCACGCCCTCCACGGCGTGAGCCGCTTCCTTGAACCGTGCCCCGAGCGGCTCAGGGGCACCCGGCCACACGGGTGACGGTTCCGGGTCCGGTGCCCGGGCGTGCCGGGGACGGCCGTTGACGCCGGTCGCGGGGGCTCCCGGGGCTGTCGGGGGCGCCCCGCCGTGCCCGGCCGTCCCGGGGCGCGGCGCCCGTTCCACTTGCCCGGCGGTCAACTCGCCCTGGTGCCGTGCCTCTTGCTCGGATGCGCTCGACACGTTGTCGCCTCCGGCGGCTCTCTGGTAGCGCGCCGGGCACCCGGGGTCCCTGGCCCGGGTGTCTGGCGATGGGGTCCTTCTTTCCGTTCTTCCCGCATCCACGCATGCGCTCACACGTGTGATCGGCCGCAGCAAGCGAGTGCAGGGACGTTTCCCCGGGGGAGGCCCGTCGTTGGGCCCGGTGTGACACTTGCCCTCTCGCGTGCCGTACGGGGCCTGGCCGTGCTGGCGTCCCTGCTCGCGCTCGCCGGGTGCGCCACCGTCACCCCGGAGGCCGCGCTCACGGATGACGCGCGCCCGGTGGTGCGCGAGCTGATCCACATCAGCCCGCCCGACCGGGCGCGCGACGTGGTGTCGACGGAGCCCTTCGAGGTGCGGGTGCCGCACGGGCGGCTGGAACGGGTGACCGCCGCCGCGTCGCACGGCGGCGGACGGCTGGCCGTGCCGGGCCGGATCTCCGCCGACGGCCACACCTGGCGGCCCGCCGCCGCGCCGCTCACGCTCGCCTCGCGCTACACCGTGGACGTGGTGGCCGTGGACGCCTCCGGGCGGCGCACGGCCCGGCACACCAGCTTCACCACCTATGTGCCGGAGCACCGGTTCATCGGCTACTTCTCCCCGGAGCCGGAGAGCGTCGTCGGCACCGGGATGATCGTTTCCTTTGGCTTCAGCAGGCCGATCACCGACCGGGCCGCGGTCGAACGCGCCGTCCGGGTCACCTCCTCGCCGCCCGCCGAGATCTCCGGGCACTGGTTCGGCGCCACCCGGCTGGACTTCCGGCCCCGGACGTACTGGCGGCCCGGCACCCGGGTGACGCTGGACCTCCGGCTGCGCGATGTCCGGGGCGCGCGGGGGGTGTACGGGATCCAGCGCAAGACGGTCGGTTTCACGGTCGGCCGGAGCCAGCTGAGCCGGGTCGACGCGGCCGGGCACACGATGCGGGTGGTCCGGGACGGCAGGATGCTCGCGACCGTGCCCATCACGGCGGGTGGCAAGGGCAACGACACCTACCGCGGCAAGATGGTCATCAGCCAGAAGTTCGCGATGACCCGGATGAACGGGGACACAGTCGGCTTCGGCGGCGAGTACGACATCTCGGACGTCCCCCACGCGATGCGGCTGACCGGCTCGGGAACCTTCCTCCACGGCAACTACTGGGCGCCGCCGGGGGCCTTCGGCACCCGGAACACCAGCCATGGCTGTATCGGGCTGCCCGACGTCCAGGGTGGCGGACCGTCGACCCCGGCGGGCTGGTTCTATGACTCCTCCCTGGTCGGGGACGTGGTGGAGGTGGTCGGCTCCCCGGAGCGGGTGGTCGCTCCCGACAATGGCCTGGGTGGCTGGAACATGACGTGGCAGGAGTGGAAGGCGGGCTCGGCGCTGAGCTGAATCCACCGCCGGATTCCCCGGGCGAAAACCGGCCCGAACGCCGGTTTCCGGACCGCCCGCCCAGCTCTTTTAACCGGCCTTTGAACACCAGTTTGACCTGGCTGGATTCAGGCGCTTCACTTCGGTCACCGCATTCACCACAGGCGCACGGTTCGTATCACCGCTCCCATTTGGGACTGAACGGTGACATTCACTAGGTCAGCGTTGTCGGTGGCGTGTGGTTATCTATCGACAAAGCGCGTGGGTGCGCTCAGGGGTGCCGCGTGGCCGCGGGCCGTGCGAGGGGAGACGATCCGTTGTGAACGTGCATCCGATATCGGGGAGCCGGATGCGCCGAGGCGCGCTGCCGGCCCTGCTGCTCGGAGCGGTGCTGACCCTGGTCAGCGGCTGTAGCGGCGACGACGACGGCAAGAACGGCGCGAAGGTTCCCGACGGCCCCTCACAGGCCGTGGTGAACATCGCGCCCAAGGACGGCTCGGGGAACGTGGCCACCAGCGGCGCCCTGAAGGTGACCGCCGAGAAGGGCACCATCACCTCCGTCAAGGTGGCCGACGACAAGGGTCACACCGTCGACGGCAAGGTCGCCGACGGTGGCGCCGTGTGGGAGCCGACGACCCATCTGGCCGCCTCCACCAAGTACACGGTCGACGCGATGGCCAAGGACAAGGAGGGGCGTACGTCCGCGAAGCACGCGGCGTTCACGACCCTCACTCCGGACAACACCTTCGCGGCCTATTTCACGCCGGAGGACGGCAGCACGGTCGGCGTCGGCATGCCGGTGTCGCTCAATTTCAGCCGTGGCATCACCGACCCCAAGGCCGTCGAGAAGGCCATCAAGGTGACCGCCGAGCCCGCCGTGGAGATCAAGGGCCACTGGTTCGGCAACGACCGCCTCGACTTCCGGCCCGAGAACTACTGGGCGGCCGGCACCAAGGTGACGATGAAGATGGACCTCAACGGCGTCCAGGGCCGTGAGGGCGTCTACGGCACCCAGGACAAGACGGTGAAGTTCACCGTCGGCCGCTCCCAGGTGAGCACGGTCGACGCCGAGACCCACCAGATGGCGGTCGTGCGCGACGGCAAGCCGCTGAAGACCGTCCCGATCTCCGCCGGCGGCCCGGGCCACTCGACCTACAACGGTCAGATGGTCATCAGCGAGAAGCTCGAAGTGACCCGCATGGACGGCCGCACCGTCGGCTTCGGCGGCGAGTACGACATCCCGGACGTGCCGCACGCGATGCGTCTGTCCACCTCGGGCACCTTCCTCCACGGCAACTACTGGTCGGGCTCGGGCACCTTCGGCTCCGAGAACGTCAGCCACGGCTGCGTGGGCCTGGAGGACCAGCGGGGCGCGGGCGACCCGTCGACGCCGGCCGCCTGGTTCTTCAACAACTCCATCATCGGCGATGTCGTCATCGTCAAGAACTCCCATGACAAAACGATCCAGCCGGACAACGGTCTCAACGGCTGGAACCTGTCCTGGGCCGAGTGGAACAAGGACAGCGCCGGCAAGGACAGCTGACGTTCGTTCCTGAACGACACCGCGGCCCGGCGCACTGCTTCACAGTGCGCCGGGCCGCTTTCGGTTAGCCGCCGCTAACCTGCTGTCATGACTGTGCATCTTGAGGTAGCCGAGGGCGTCGGGACCGTGCGGCTGGACCGGCCGCCGATGAACGCGCTGGACATCGCCACCCAGGACCGGCTCCGTGAGCTCGCCGACGAGCTGACCCGCCGCGACGACGTACGGGCCGTCGTCATCTGGGGCGGGGAGAAGGTGTTCGCGGCCGGCGCGGACATCAAGGAGATGCAGCACGTGGACCACGCCGCCATGGTGGCCCGCTCACGCACCCTCCAGGACTCCTTCACCGCGGTCGCCCGCATCCCCAAGCCCGTCGTCGCCGCCGTCACCGGCTACGCCCTGGGCGGCGGTTGCGAGCTCGCCCTCTGCGCCGACTTCCGGATCGCCGCCGACAACGCCAAGCTCGGCCAGCCCGAGATCCTGCTGGGCCTCATCCCGGGCGCCGGCGGCACCCAGCGGCTCGCCCGGCTCATCGGGCCGTCCAAGGCCAAGGACCTCATCTTCACGGGCCGCCAGGTCAAGGCCGACGAGGCGCTCGCCCTCGGCCTCGTCGACCGGGTGGTCCCGGCGGCCGAGGTCTACGAGCAGGCGCACGCGTGGGCCGCCCGGCTCGCCACCGGGCCCGCCATGGCGCTGCGCGCGGCCAAGGAGGCGGTGGACTCCGGGCTGGAGACCGACATCGACACCGGCCTCGCCATCGAGCGCAACTGGTTCGCGGGCCTGTTCGCCACCGAGGACCGCGAGATCGGTATGCGCAGTTTCGTGGAGGACGGTCCGGGCAAGGCCAAGTTCGTCTGAGCCGCCTGGGGTTGGCCCGGTGCGCCCGGAGAACCGCGCTCCGGGCCATGCCTCTTGTGGGGGAATTCCCGGGGCTTCGTGACACCGTGTACGGGGCCCCGGCGCTCACCCTCGGCGATCTTTTGCGCACAGGATGTCGGCGCAGGTCAGTCCGGGTGCGGTGAGTGGCCCAGGGCCGCTGGCATATGTCGCCCCCGGGTCCCGGAACGAGGTGCTCCGGTGAACCGAATCCCCAGGTTCCACTCCCTGGCGCTCCGGCGACGGCCATGATGGGGGTCATGGCGGGCCTGGAGGGAATGGAGCAGTCGCGGCAGCGGGCCGTTACGGCGGCCCCCGCGCGGTGGACCCCGATGGTAGAGGACGAGCTGACACGCAAGGCCTTCGAGCTGTTCGGTGATCCGGCCCTCGGCGAGGTCCGGCTGCCCTCCCGCCCCGAATCCGCCGCCGCCGCCCGCCGGCTGACCCAGGCGGTGATGCTGCGTCACTGGGGCCTGTCGGCCCAGCTCGCCGAGCACGCCGTGCTGCTGGTCTCCGAGCTCGTGGGCAACGCCGTCCGGCACACCGGGGCGCGCCACTTCGGGCTGCGGATGGTGCGGCGGCGCGGCTGGGTGCGCGTCGAGGTGCGCGACCCCTCCCGGGGGCTGCCGTGTCTGCTGCCGGTGCGGGAGACGGACATCAACGGACGCGGGCTGTTCCTGGTGGACAAGCTCTCCGACCGCTGGGGGGTGGATCTGCTGGCGCGCGGGAAGACGACCTGGTTCGAGATGCGGGTCGGGGAGCGCGGCGAGCGCTGACGCGCGGGTTCCGTATACGCGAAGAGGCCCCCTTCCGTCGTCCTGCGACGGGCCGGGGGCCTCTTCGGGTGGCCGCGGGGAAAATGGGGTGTGTCCCCGCGGCGAATGACGACCTGGCCCGGGTCAATGGGGGTCGTTGGCCTCGACTATGTCACGCGTGGTGTGCCGTGGCCAAAGTGAGGCCAGGGCAATCCAAGGTGACGTGTGACACTGACCTTGAAATCCATGAATGAAAAGCCGGTGCGGCTTATCTTTATGCGGTGACGCTGTAGTCCTTGCGGACCGTCGCCCCCACGGGTCTGATGTCCCCATGACGGCCCCGTATCCCCCCACCCACTGGATCCCGGCGAACACGGCGAACTACACGGTCTCCGGCCGACCCCGCGCGTACCCCGTGGAGTTCGTCGTCGTGCACGTCACCCAGGAGACCTTCCAGGACGCCCGGAGAATCTTCCAGGACGCGCGCTCCAAGGTCTCCGCCCACTACATGGTGGCCTCCCAGGACGGCTACATCGCGCAGTTCGTCCGCGAGAAGGACGTCGCCTGGCACGCCGGGAACTGGGACTACAACACCCGCAGCATCGGCATCGAGCACGAGGGCTGGATCGACCGCCCCGAGTACTTCACCGACGCCCTCTACCGCGCCTCGGCGAAGCTCACCGCCGCCGTCTGCGACCGCTACGGCATCCCCGCGACCCGCGAGCACATCATCGGCCATGTCGAAGTGCCCGGATCCACCCATACCGACCCAGGTCCGCACTGGGACTGGGACCGTTATCTGGAGTTGGTGACCGGCGGCTAATCTGTGCCGGTCCACCAAGCACCAAGGGGAGGCCCCACATGGCCAGCATCGAGGAAGCCCGTACGGCTTTCGCCCGTTTCGACGTCGACGGCGACGGGTTCATCACGGCCGAGGAGTACAAGAGCGTGATGGCTCAGCTCGGCGACCACAACGTCACCGTGACCGTGGCCCAGGCCATCATCGACAAGAAGGACGGCAACGGCGACGGCGTCCTGTCCTTCGAGGAGTTCTGGGCCTCCCTGAGCCACTGACCTCCCCACGGCCCGGGCGCCGGGTCAGCGCCAGCCCCTGCGCTGCGCGCCCGCCCGGCGCCGCCGGTCGTTGCACAGCAGACAGCGGCCCCAGCCCGGCGGCAGCGGATCCTCCCGGTCCCCGGCCAGCGGGTCGACGGGCCCCTTGGGATGCTCAGCGCACCCCGTGGCACCGATCCCGGCGCCCAGCGCCCCGGCCGCCGCCAGCGCTCTGCGCAACGCGTCCAGGAGCTGGTCGGCCTCATGGGGCGAGGGGGCGGCGGCGTCGAGGGAGAAGGCGATGTCCGAGGCGGTGTTCAGTGCGCTCTGGAGTTCGCGCAGGTCTGCGTAACTCATGCTCGTGAGCCTACGCGCCACCACTGACACCGGCCCCCGGCCGCCCGCCGCGATACGGTCGGCGGTATGCCGCAGCAGCCCCCGCACGACGACCGTTGCCTCATGGTGATCACCACCACCGACAGCGAGCGGGCGGCGCGTGCCCTGGTCGCCTCCGTCGTCGGGCACCGCCTCGCCGCCTGCGCCCAGATCGACGGCCCGGTCACCAGCGTCTACCACTGGAAGGGCGCGATCGAGTCCACCGCCGAATGGCGCGTCGTCCTCAAGACCACCGCCGCCCGCTACCCCGAGCTGGAAGCCCGGATCAAGGCGGAGCACTCCTACGACGTGCCCGAGATCATCGCCACGGAGATCACCGCCGGTGGCGCGGACTACCTCGCGTGGCTGCGGGCGGAGACCGCCCCGTAACCCTTGCCGCCGCCCCGCGCCGCTGCTAGGAATACCGCTGGCATCCCGTTGTACGAACGCACAGCGCCTTCACCCTCGTCGCCGCCGCGCGTGGCCTTCCGGGAGGGGAAACGGATGGGCTCCTTCGCCCGCCCCGCGTTCTTCTGGGCCGGCGCCGCCGCCTGCACCGCGGGCGCCCTGCTCCACCTCCCCATGTACCTCCACGCCCGCCACATGGGCTACCGCATGGCCGGAATGCCCGTCGACACCCCCATGCTCACCGGCATGCTGCTGATCGTCACCGGCGTGGCCGCCGTCGTCCACGGACTGCTGCCCCGGCGGTCGGGCGCCCTGCGCCGGCAGGTCGCCTCCGTACGCGTCCGGGCCGTCGACGACGCCCCGCTGCGCCCGGCCCACGTCGCGCTCCTGGCGGTCCTCTCCCTCGCCGTGACCATCGACGTGATGAAACCGATGACGCTGTCGTTCGTCGTGCCCGGCGTCGCCAAGGAGTACGGGCTCGCCTCGCCGCTGAACCCCGGCGGCGACGTCCCCGTCTCCTGGCTGCCGCTGTCCGGCATCGCCGGCACCATGACCGGCTCGTTCCTCTGGGGATGGCTCGGCGACCGCATCGGGCGGCGCGGCTCCATCCTCCTGGCCGGCGTGCTGTTCGCCACCACCTCCGTCTGCGGCGCGATGCCGGGCTTCAGCTGGAACGTCGTCATGTGCTTCCTCATGGGCACGGCGGCGGGCGGGCTGATCCCCATCGCCTTCACCCTGCTCGTCGAGACCGTCCCCCAGCGCCACCGCGGCTGGCTGATGGTGCTCATCGGCGGGAACGTCACCGTCGCCTACATCCTCACCAGCTGGCTCGCCGCCACCCTCACCCCCACCTACAGCTGGCGGATCCTCTGGCTCGTCGGACTGCCGACCGGGCTGCTGCTGATCGCCCTCAACCACTGGATCCCCGAGTCCCCCCGCTACCTCCTGGCCACCGGCCGCACCGAGGAGGCCCGCCGGGTCCTGGCCCGCTACGGCTCGACCGTGCGGGACGCCGTACGGCCGGCGGACGAGCGGGAGGCGGAGCGCGGACCGGCCCGCTCCGGCTACCGAGGACTGTTCGCCGCCTCCTTCCGGGGCCCCACCCTCGCCCTGACCGTCCTCGCCGTCGGCGCCGGGCTGATGTCCTACGGCTTCCAGATGTGGCTGCCCACCAACCTCGGCCGCCTCGGCATCACCGAGGTCTCCTCCGACCGCGTCCTGCGCGACAGCGCCCTGATCAGCCTGCCCCTCAACGTCCTCACCGCCCTGCTCTACGGGCTGTGGAGCAGCAGACGCACCGTGATCGCGCTGGCCGCGCTGACCGCCGCGGCCCTCGTCGCCCTCGCGGTGCTCGCCGAGACCACCGCCGGGCACGGACTGACGCTGCGGCTGCTGCTGCTCGTCCCGCTGTGGGGCATCAGCGCGACCGCCGCCGTCCTGGCCGCCTACAGCTCCGAGGCCTACCCCACCCCGCTGCGCGCCCTCGGCACCAGCTGGGCGGCGGGCACCAGCAAGGCCGGCGGCGTGGCGATCCTCGCCCTGTCGGTGGCCGCCGTGGCGGTGCCCCCGCTCGGGGTGACGGCCCTGCTGGGAGCCGTACCGCTGGCCCTCGCGGCGGTCGCCTTCGCCCTCTACGGCCCCGAGACCCGGGGCCGCCGGCTGGACGAGATCGTGACCGAGCAGGTGCCCGCCCGTGCCTGACAGGTCCGCCCACCGGCGGTCGCGGCGGTGGCGGACGGCCGATACCGGTGGCACGCCGGGCCAGGAACCGCTCTCCTCCGCGCTGTTGCCGTATCTGCGACGGGCGAAGGACCTGATCGACCGCTCCTACGCCGACCCGCTCGACCTGGCGACGCTGGCCGCCGAGGCGGGCTGCTCGCGCTTCCACTTCCTCCGCTCCTTCCAGGCGGCCTTCGGCGAGACCCCCGGCCGCTATCTGACACAGCGTCGTATCGAGCGGGCGCGCGACCTGCTGCGCGCCACCAACCTGACGGTGGCGGAGATCTGTCACCTCGTCGGCTACTCCAGCGTCGGCTCCTTCAGCTCCCGTTTCTCCGAGGTGATGGGAGTGCCGCCCACCCGCTACCGCGAGCGGATCGCCCGCGAGGGCGGCCCCCCGCCCATTCCCGGCTGCTACCTGTTCATGTGTGCCCGGCGGGCCGGCGGAAGCGGAACGCAAGACCGCAATCCAGGAGATGTCACCGCCGGGAAGCCGTCGATAGCGTCTGATCACAGCTCACCGGCGGAAGGAAAACCATGAGCACGCGTCTGTCGCACGTCACCGTCCCCGTCCTCGACCAGGACTCCGCGAAGGCCTTCTACACCGGAAAACTGGGCTTCGAGGTCCGCGACGACATGACGCTCGGCGAGCTGCGCTGGCTCACGGTCGGCCCCAAGGACCAGCCCGACGTGGTGCTGGTGCTGCGCAAGGTGGGGCCGCCCGAGTACGACGAGGAGACCGCCGGCCAGCTGCGGGACCTCGTCGCGAAGGGCGTGATCGGGGTGGGGGTGCTGCACGTCGACGACGTCCGCGCCCTCCACCGGAGGCTCAAGGCGGCGGGCGTGACGTTCGTCCAGGAGCCCGTGAAGCGGCCGCACGGCACCGAGGCCGTCTTCCGCGACGATTCCGGCAACTGGTTCAGCCTCACCGACGCCCGCGGCTGAACCGGACACCGGAAGGAGCACCGAGAGGAGAGCAGGACCGGCCATGGCTCACCAAGCGCAACCGGCCCCGGACGGCGGGGCGTTACCGGACCGGCCCGGCGCCGGAAACCCCTGGGTGGTGCTCGTCGCCGTCGCCCTCGGCACCATGATGGAGGCCCTCGACGGCACGGTCGTCGCGGTCGCCAACCCGGTCATCGCCGTCGACCTCGACACCGAGCTCACCACCCTCCAATGGGTCACCAACGGCTATATGCTCGCCGTCGCCTGCGCCCTGATCACCGCCGGCAAGCTGGGCGACCGCTACGGGCACAAGAAGGTCTTCCTCATCGGGATGACGGGCTTCGCCGCCACCTCCGTCCTCGCCGGGCTCTCCCACAGCATCGGCATGCTGATCTTCTGGCGGGTGCTCCAGGGCATCAGCGGCGCCGTCCTCGCGCCCAGCGGACTGGCGGTGCTCAAGACCTCCTTCCCCCAGGACAAACTGAAGATCGCCATCGGCGTCTGGAGCGGCGTCGGCGCCCTCGCGCTGGCCGCCGGGCCCTTCATCGGCGGCGTCACCGTCGACCAGCTGGGCTGGCGCTGGGTGTTCTTCATCAACGTCGTGGTGTGCGCCGCAGCTCTCGCCCTCGGCGGCCTGGCGATCCGCGCGGTGCGGCCCGAGGGCGCCGACCGGGCCTTCGACACCCCCGGCGTCCTGCTGCTCACGGGCACCCTGTTCGCCCTGGTCTGGGGCATCATCCAGGTGCCCGGCCACGGCTGGACCGCCTTCCGCTCGCTCGGCTCGTTCGCCGCAGCGCTCGTCATCGGCACCGCGTTCGTCCTGCGCGAGCGCCGCGCCCGCGAGGCGCTGCTGCCACCGGCCCTCTTCCGCATGCGGGCCGTCTCCACCGGCACGGCCACCCTGCTGATCGGGGGCTTCGCCACCTTCGGCGCCTCCTTCTACCTCGCCCTGTACCTCCAGCAGGTGCACGGCTTCTCCCCGATGCGGGCCGGGCTCGGGCTGCTGCCCTTCACCGTGCTCTTCGGGGTCGGCGCCCCCCTCGGCGCGGCCCTCAACCAGCGGTTCGGCCCCAGGGTGCCGCTCGCCGCGGGCATGGTCCTCATCAGCGTCGCCCTGCTCGGCCTGTCCCGGATGACCGAGGACTCCTCGTACCAGGCCATGTGGCCGTTCCTCGCCCCGCTCGGTGTGGGCATGGGCATGATCGCGCCCACGGCCATCGAGATGATCGTCGGCAGCGCCCACGACGAGCTCGCCGGCGTCGCCTCCGGCCTCCAGCAGACCGCCCTGATGCTGGGCGGCGTCCTGGGCACGGCCGTCCTCGGCTCACTGATCTCGTCCCGGGTCTCCGGGGTCCTGCCCGGACACCTCGCCGACGAGGGCGTCGGCGGCGCCCTGGCCCAGGCGCTGCGCCGGATGACGGAGGTCGTCGCGCAGGGCGTGGTGCCCGTGCCCGACGGCACCGCCCGCCCCGCCGCCGAGGCGGCCGTCCGCGCCGGGCACGCCGCCTTCATGGACGGCTTCCACACGGCGATGCTCGGCGGCGCGGTCGTCGTCCTCGTCGGCGCGGCCGTCGCCCTGCTGGCCCCCCGGCCGGCGACCGCGCCCGCCGGGGGCGTCGCGCCCACGCACTGAGCACGTCCTCTCCGCGTACTTCAACCGACTTCAACCGACTTCAACCGACGATCAGGAGAACCCCGTGATCTCGCACATCGGTACCGTCGACGTCTTCGTCAACGACCAGGACAAGGCCGTCGACTTCTTCGTCAACACCCTCGGCTTCGAGCTCCGCGAGGACCTCAGGTTCGGCCCCATGCGCTGGATCGAGGTGGCCCCCGAAGGCTCCCAGACCCGCATCGTGCTGTGCACCAAGGACTTCCCCGTCTACCGCGAGGGCAACATCGGCCGCTTCACGGACATCCAGTTCGTGACCGAGGACATCAAGGCCACCCACGACGAGTTCGTCCGGCGCGGGGTGCGGTTCACCCACGACCCCCAGCAGATGCCGTTCGGCGGCTCGACCGCGACCTTCGCGGACCCCGACGGCAACGAGTTCAACCTGGTGCAGCCCGTCGGCTGAACCTCATCGGACCGCTGCCGCCGCCTTCCCCCGGGGCCGGCGGCAGCACCATGTGCGCGGCGCGGCTACGAGGCGGTGGCGACGCCCACCCGCGTGAAGTCCGCCCCCGGCCACAGGCCCCGGACCGTGCTCTCCAGGATCATCAGCGCCATGATCGGGAAGGCGAAGTCCGAGGCCGCGTAGAGCCGGTGGGCGCTCTGCGTCTCGAAGACGCCGTTGCCGAAGGACGCCATGTCGAAGGCCCTGCCGGGGCCCGCGCACCGTTCGACCAGCTCGGCGATGTCCGCGACGAACGGCTCGGCGTTCTCCGTCCGGCCGTCCGCGTCCGCGTTCGCCATGCTCGCCAGCATGATCTCCCCGCACCGCCGTCCGTCGCCCGTCGCGAGCCCCGCGAAGAACCCGGCGATCAGCTCCCGCACCCGGTCGGGCAGGTGGACGCTGTAACCCGCGTCCAGGATCACGGCCGCGCGGCCCTCCGGCAGCAGATACACATTGCCCGGGTGCGGATCGCAGTGCACGAAACCGTCCACGAACATCATCTTGTGCGCGGCCGCCAGCACGGCCGAGGCGAGCCGCGCCCGCACCGGGTCCGGCAGGGTGGTGGGCGTCCGGGTGTCCAGCCCCGGGATGTAGTCGAAGACGAGGCACGTCGGCCGGGACCACTCGGGGCGCAGCCGGGGCACCTCCACGGCGGGGACGTCCGCGAGGTTCGCGCGGAGGGTGACGATGTTCGCGGCCTCCTGCCGGAAGTCCAGCTGGCCGAGGATTGCCTGGCTGACGTAGCCGACGAGGTCGGCCATCGGCATCCCGCGCAGCATCGGGAGCCGTTCGGCACGGCGGGTGAGCGCGCGGATCAGGGCCAGGTCTGCCTGCATCGTCTTGTCGATGCCGGGGCGCTTCAGCTTCAGCGCCACGACCTGGCCGTCCGGCAGCACGCCCCGGTACACGCAGGCGATGCTGCCGCCCGCCACCGGCTCGGGGTCGAGCCGCGCCAGGAACGGTGGAACCGCCCGCCCGTACGCCGCGCGCAACGCCCTCGCGGCGGCGGGGCGGGGGAGGGGGCGGACGGAGTCGTGGAGGCGGGACAGCTCGTCGCACAGCGCGGCGGGCAGCATGTCGCGGCGCGCTCCCGCGATCTGGGCGAATTTTATGAAGGTGGGGCCCAGGGATTGGATGCGGTGGGTCAGGCGGCGGTAGAGGTAGTGGTGGGTGGCTTGGCGGTCGTGGAGTAGCCGTACGGCTAGTAGGGCGGGGAGGGTCACCGTCACCTCCACGAGGCCCGCGAGGGCCAAGGCGCATATGCGCTGCGCGAGGAGGTGTGGGGGGACTCGGTCCATGGGGGCTCCTTGGGTTGGTGGCCCCAGTCCCGCCCTTTCACCGTTTCCTGGGGCTTCCGCCCCAGACCCCGCTCCTCAAACGCCGGAGGGGCTGGATTGTGCCCGGAAGGGCGGGACCGGGGCTAGCCGAACGTGAACGACGAACGCAACGCGCCCAGCAGGGCGGACCGGGGCGCAGCCCTGATCACCCCGTCGCGCACAGCGCACAGCGCCGGCGCCCGCCACTGCCCGACGCGGCCCGACCAGTGGGACTGGAAGGTGACGGCGTGGGCCCGGTGCCGCCGCCGCGCCGCGTACGCGCGCAGCGCTGCCGGGACGTCGTCGGCCCCGGCCCCGGCGAGCGCGCGGGCCAGGACGACCGCGTCCTCCAGCGCCTGGCAGGTGCCCTGCCCCATGGCCGGCGCGGCGGGGTGCGCGGCGTCGCCCACCAGGGCCACCGCCCCCCGGCCCCAGCGCCGCAGGGGCGCGCGGTCGTGGATGGCGGTGACGGTGACGGCCGCCGGGTCGGTGGCCCGCAGCACGTGGGGGACCGGGTCGTGCCACGCGGCGAAGTGCCGCTGGAGGAACGGCAGGCACGACGGGCCCGCCCGGGCCCCGCCCTCGGGCACGGCGAAGGCCGCGAACCAGTACATCCGCCCCTCCGGCAGCGGGAACAGCCCGAACTGCCGTCCCGCGCCCAGCGCCAGCAGCGCCGGATGGCCGGGGCAGGAGTACGCGGCGACGCCCCGGGCCACCGCGTAGCCGAGGTAGCGCAGATCGCCGCCGCCCGTGTCCCCGGGGGCGCCGAAGAGGGCCGCGCGCACCCGGGAACGGATGCCGTCGGCGCCGATCAGCAGGTCGCCCTCCACCTCGGTGCCGTCCGCGAGCCGGGCGGCCACCACCGCGCCCTCCTGCCGTACGCCGACGCAGCGCGCCCCGAAGCGGATCGCGTCCGGGGGCTGGAGGTCGTTCAGGGCCCGGAGCAGGGCGGCGCGCGGCAGTGCCCGCCCGTTGCCCCCGCACCGGCTCTCCAGCACCCCGGACGGCAGGAACAGCAGCGTGCCGCCGCGCGCCGTGCGCATCGCCAGGCCCGCCGAGGGCGCGCTGCCGGCCCGTACGGGTCCGTCGGCGCCGAGCACGGCGAGCGCGGAGAAGGCGTTGGGCCACAGGGTCAGGGCCGTGCCGGCGTCGGCGTCGTCCGGGGCGCGTTCCAGCAGCAGGACCTCCAGGCCGGTACGGCGCAGCAGGGCGGCGGTGGCCAGGCCCGCGGGCCCCGCCCCGACCACCAGGGCGCGCCGGGCTCTCACGCGGGCGCGCCCGGCCACATGGCCGACCAGCCGCCGCCCCCGCCGCCGGGGGCCGGGCCGCCCAGCAGGTCGGGGATCTTCGCCACGTCGAACACGCCCCAGTGCTCGGCGATCCGGCCGTCCCGGAAGCGGAAGGTGTTGGAGCCGCCGATGGCGAAGGCCCGGCCCGTGGGCGGCAGCCCCATGAACGCGCCCGTGTGCTCGAAGTGCAACAGGATCGCCTGGGCGAGGATGTCGCCCTCGCACACCGAGGTGAGCACCTCCACCCGGCGCGTCGTCAGGGCCTCCGCTGCCTGCCCGAAACGGTGGGCGACGCCTTCGCGGCCCGGGGGATCCCAGGGCGGGGCGAAATGGTCGACGAAATCCGGGGTGAGGACCTCGGAAATCGCGGAGAAATCATGTGTGAACAGAACAGCGCCCCGGAATTTCCGGACGGTTTCCTCGTAGGCGGATTTCCTGCCGCTGTCGGACGCAGCATTCCGTGTCACGCCGTGGCCCGCAGTAATTCGGGGGGCAGCAGCCCGAGCTGTTCCAGGAGATACAGGCCGTCGGCCACGCCCCAGTGCTCGACCACGGCGCCGTCGACGACGCGCAACTGGCCCAGCAGGGGGACGCGCACGGCGCGCCCGGTGGCCGGCACGCCCAGGTACTCGCCCTTGTGCGTGGCCTCGACCGTCAGCCGGGTGGCCACGAGGTCCCCCTCCGCGACCATCGCGTGGACGGTGAGCCGCAGGTCGGGGAAGGCGTTCATGAAGCGGCCCATCTCGGCGGCGACGTCGGTGCCGGGCAGCGGCTCGCCGTCGCGGCCGTAATGGACCATGTCCGGGGACCAGAACCGCGTCATCCCAGCCAGGTCGCCCCTGTTCCAGGTGTCGATCAACTCCCGTACCAGTGCTTTGTTCGCCTGCTCGGTGGACTCGGTGGACCCCATGCCGGCTCCTTCCGGTTCGCAGAAAGGCTAGTGGGATTCCCGTGGGGTCACTTCTCCCAGATTGCGGTGCGGATCGACAAGCCCCTCGGGGTTGACGGCCCGGAGGGCCGTGGAAACAATTCCGCAGGGACATCGGAGGGTTGTCGTCATGACCGGTCTCGATCGATTCTCGAACCCGCCCGCCGAAGGCCTTCCCGCCGAGGGCGCGGACGGGCTGTACAGCCAGAGCTGGTTTCCGCTGTGCCTGTCCGAGGACGTACCCGCCGGCGCGGTCCTGGGCGTGGAGTTCCTCGGCGGCAAGGCCGTGGTCTTCCGGGGCCGCGAGGGCGGCCCCGCCCGGGTGCTGAGCGGCTACTGCGTCCACGTCGGCGCGGACCTGTCGGTGGGCGAGGTGGTGGGGGAGCGGCTGCGGTGCCGCTTCCACGGCTGGCAGTACGACGGCGGCGGGATGTGCGCCGCCACCGGCATCGGCGACCCGGTGCCGCCCCGGGCCCGGCTGTTCCGCTTCCCCGCCGTCGAACGGCACGGCGTCGTCTGGGCGTTCAACGGCGAGGAGCCCCTCTTCGGTGTGCCCGGCCTGCCCTACCGGGAGGACGAGCTGACCGTCCGCCGTTCCGTCCTCCCCGAACTGCCCGTCGAACCCTGGCTGGTCCAGGCCCACACCATGGACCTCCAGCACCTGTGCCTGCCCCACGAGTTCGTCCTCGACGACGACCCCAACGACTCGGTGCGGATCGGCGCCCACTCGGTCGGCTTCGACCTGCGGGCCCGGATGCGCGACGGCGAGCGCTTCGACGTGCGCGTCGACATCCACGGCACCAATATCTTCTGGCAGACCGGCACCCTCGAGGGCCGCTGGTTCTTCTGGCTCGCCCCGCTGAACATCCCCGGCCCCGGCCGCTCCCGGGCCGTCTTCGTCTACGGCGCCCGCCCGGAGGACGGCGAGGACCCCAAGGAGACCGAGGCCTTCCTCGACCGGGCCCGCACGGCCATGATGAACCTCTTCGACGACGACACCCCCGTCCTCGGCACCATCCGCTTCCGCCCCGGCCACCTCACCCACGGCGACCGCACCCTCGCCCGCTACCTCGACTACGTCCGCGCCTACCCGCGCGCCAACCCCGCCCGGGACCACCTCACATGAGCGCGAAAGAGGCCGCCGTGACCACCACGCGCCCGCTCGGCCGTCCCGTCCCCGGCGAGGGCCGGGACGGGACGTACAGCCAGAGCTGGTTCCCGCTGTGCCTGTCCACCGAACTGCCCCCGGGGCGGGTGCTGGGCGCGGACTTCCTCGGCGGCCGGGTGGCGGTCTTCCGGGGCGCGGGCGGCGGGCCCGCCCGGGTCGTCAGCGGCTACTGCGCCCACCTGGGCGCCGACCTGTCCGTCGGAGACGTGGAAGGGGAACGACTACGATGCCGGTACCACGGCTGGCGGTACGACGGTGGTGGCGCCTGCACGGCGACCGGTACGGGCGAGCCGGTGCCGCCGCGTGCGCGGCTCTTCTCTTTTCCCTCGCGGGAATCACATGGCATCGTCTGGGCCTTCAACGGGCGGCGGCCCTTGTTCGACGTGCCCGGCCTCCCCGTCCCCCCGGATGAGCTCCTCCTGCGGCACACCGTCCTCGACGAGGCCCCCGTCGACCCCTGGCTGGTGGCGGCCCAGACCATGGACGTCCAGCACTTCCTCCTCCAGCACGAGTTCGCCCTGGACGACGGCGCCGACCCCAACGACGCCGTCACCGCCACCGCCCACTCGATGGGCTACCCGCTGCGCCTGACCACCCCCGGAGGGCACCGGCTCGACCTGCGCGTCGAGATCCACGGCACCAACGTCTTCCGGCAGACCGGCACCCTCGACGGCCGCTGGTTCTGCTGGCTCACGGCGTTGCGCTCCGTACGTCCCGGGGTCTCCCGCCCCTACTTCGTCCTCGGCGCGCGGCAGGCGGAGGACGGCGCGGACGAGGCGGCGGACGCGGCGTTCCTCGACCGGGCCATGGGCGTGATGATGGGCATGCTCGCCGACGACGCCCCCGTCCTCCTCACCCTCCACTTCCGCCCCGGTCTGCTCACCCGCAGCGATCGCGCCCTGGCCCGCTTCCTGGAGTACGTCCGCCGCCACCCCCGGGCCCACCCCGCCCGCGAGGACATCAGCTGAGGAGGGGCGCCGGCGTGAACCGCACCGGGAGCGACTCCAGGCCGCGCAGTACGCCCGTGGGCCGCCAGCGCAGCGGGCCCACCGCCTCGTCCAGCGCGATGTCGGGCAGCCGCCGCAGCAGCGTCCCCACCGCGATCCGTCCCTCCATCCGGGAGACGGGGGCGCCCACGCAGAAGTGGATGCCGTGCCCGAAGCCCAGGTGGGAGCGGTCGCCGCGGGTGATGTCCAGCCGGTCGGGGTCCGGGTAGCGGGCCGGGTCGCGATGGGCGGAGGCCACGCCCACGGTGACGATCGCGCCCTTGGGCACGGGTGTGCCGCCGATCTCCAGGTCCTCCGTGGCCACCCGCAGCATGGCCCGCTCCACCGGCCCGTCGTAGCGCAGGAACTCCTCGACGGCCGCCGGCAGCAGCTCCGGCCGGGAGCGCAGCAACTCCAGCTGGTCCCGGTGGCGCAGCAGCGCCAGCATGCCGTTGCCGATGAGGTTCACCGTCGTCTCGTGCCCGGCCACCAGCAGCAACCCGGCCGTGGAGACCAGCTCCTGCTCGGTCAGCCGGCCCTCCTCGGTGGAGGCCACGACGAGCGCGCTCAGCAGGTCCGGCTGGGCCTCGGTGTCGTCCCCGGCCGAGCGCAGCGCGCGGCGGCGCTCGCCGACCAGCGCGGTGAAGTACTCGCGCAGCAGCCGGTTCGCCTCGTGCGGCGGCATCGCCGCGCCCTCGGTGTAGTTGGGGGTGAGCGCGGCCGTGCTCCACTGCCGGAACGGCGCCCGGTCGGCCTCCGGCACGCCGAGGAGTTCACAGATCACGGTGATGGGCAGCGGGAACGCCAGCGTCGTGATCAGGTCGGCGGTGCCGTGCGGGGCGAAGGCGTCGATCAGCCCGTCGGTGATCTCCTGGACGCGCGGCAGCATGGCGTCCACCCTGCGTGGGGTGAACGCCTTGGCGACCAGTCTGCGCATCCGTGTGTGGTCGGGCGGGTCGCTGTTGAGCATGTGCGGCTCCGAGCCCTCCCCGCCCTCGGGGTAGAGCCCGGAGCGGCGCAGCGCCTCCCACGCGTGCTTCGGGTCGCGGGAGAGCCGCGGGTCGGCGAGGGCGGCGCGCGCGTCGTCGTAGCGGGTGACCAGGTAGTGCTCGATGCCGTTGGGGTCGCGGATCGGCTGGACGGGGGCCTGGGCGCGCAGCCGCGCGTAGACGGGGTAGGGGTCGACGCGGGACTCCGGCGCGTACACCTCGTGGGGCTCGGACACGGTCCCTCCGTCAGACTCGCGGCCGGGGGTCGGTGCAGACGACGTCGGTCCTCGGCAGGGTGCCGTCGACCAGGTAGGCGGTGGCCGCCTCGTCGGCGCCGGGGTTGCCGTAGAAGGGGAAGACCCGGTGGTGGGCGGTGTCGGCGACGGTGACCAGCCGGGAGTTGTGCCGCAGCACCTCGCGCATCCGCACGGCGGCCGCGTGCGGCGTGGACATGTCCTCGGCGGACTGGACGAGCAGCACGCTCCGGGCGCGGTTGCCCGCCCCCAGCCGGGTCACCGGCTCGCTGGGCGGCACCGGCCAGAACGCCGTCGCCTTGATCCCCGACAAGGCCGCTCCCGTGAACGGGTACTCCCGCGCCGCGCGGGCCATGTCCCGCTCGTACGGGCCCAGCCGGCGCGGCCAGGACCAGTCGCCCGCGAGGATGGCCAGCTGGGCCACCGTGCCGCTCTCCTCCTTCGGCTGCCCGAACATCGTCGCCAGGAACGACAGTGTCGCGGGGGTGAGCGGGGCGCCGTGCACGGCGGAGCGCAGGATGTCGCCCAGGTGCTCGTAGTTGAGGTCGCTGTTGAGCATCCCCACGACGATCAGCCGGGCGAGGGTGCGGTCCAGCGGGAAGCCGTTCACCGTCACCGTCTCATCGGCGTCGACCCGGGCCAGCAGCCGGTCGTAGGAGGCCCGGACCTCCGGGGGCGTGGCGCCCAGCGACAGCTCGTCGTGGTGCCGGGCGGCCCAGCGGGTCCAGCGGCCCAGCGCCCGTTCGCCGTTGGGCGGGAAGTCGGTGAACAGCCCGCGCCACACCCAGTCCGGGCTGCACAGACTGTCCAGGACCACCCGGTCGGCGTGCTCGCCGAACATCTGCGTCCACACCGCGCCCAGATACGTGCCGTAGGAGTAGCCCAGATAGGACAGGCGCTCCTCACCCAGCGCGCCCCGGATCACCTCCATGTCGCGGGCGATGTTCCGCGAGCTCGCGAACGGCAGTACGTCCAGGGCGTGTTCGGCGACCTTCGCCGCGACCTCCGCCTGGAAGCGGACCTCGTGGGCGAAGTCGCGGGGCTGGTGGAAGACCCAGAAGCGCTCCTCCGGCTCCAGCCCGCACACCACCGGGCTGCTGCGGCCCATGAACCGGTGGTCGAACGCCACCACGTCGTAGCGCGCCAGCACCTCCTTGGGCAGCGCCCGCGCGAGCTGCGCGCCGAGCAGCGTGCCCCGGTTGCCCAGGTCGTCGCCGGGCCCGATCAGCAGGACGCCGCGCCGCTGCTCGGGCGCCGCCGCCGGGGCCCGCACCAGGCCCAGGGTCAGGGTGCGGCCGGTGGGGTCGGCGTAGTCCAGCGGTACGGTCAGTTCGGCGCACTCCAGGCCGGTGAGGGCCTCCTCGTCGGCCGGGTACCAGGTCGGGGACTGCTTCTGGAAGTCCCGGATCGCGTCGGCGCGCAGGTCGCCGGCGCGCGGGTCGGGGGCGTTCATCAGGCGTCGTCCCTCCCGTCGGAGGCGGAGAACGTCATGTCCGTGTCGGGCAGCTTGCCGGTGAGCAGATACTCGGCGACCGTCCCGTCGACGCCGGGGTGGCCGTGGAAGGGGAACACCCGGTGGGCGCCGGTGCCGGCCGCGGTGATCAGCCGGGAGTTGTGCGCCAGCAGTTTCCTCATGCGCGCGGCCCCGCGCGCGGGGGTGAACATGGCGTGCTCGGAACGTACGAGCAGCAGGCTCTCGGCGTGGTTGTCCCGCCCGAAGGCGGTGCCGGGCGCGCGGCGCTCGTCGAGCTCCCGGGGCCAGAAGGCGCCGGCCTTGGGCGCGGCCATCGCCGGCCCGATGAAGGGGTGCCGGACGGCGGCCGCCGCCATGTCACGGCGGTAGCGGGCGGGGTCGCGCGGCCACGCCGCGTCGCCGCCGAGCACCGCGAGCTGGGCGACGGCCCCGCTCTCCTCCTTGCCGCGCCCGAACATCGCGCCCAGCGCCTGGCGCGACCGCTCCGAGGCCTGCCCGCCGTGGACGGCGGCGCGCAGCACGTCGCCGAGGAAGCCCCAGGACAGGTCGTCGCTGAGCAACACCATGGTGAGCAGGCGCAGCATCGTGCCGTCGGCGGGGAGGCCGGCCACCTCGATGCGGTGTTCCCGGTCCGCGCGCGCGGTGAGCCGCGTGACCGCTTCGCGTACGGCCGCCGCGGTCGTGCCCAGCGCGAGCTCCTCGTGGCGTCGCGCGGCCCACGCCGCCCACCGGCCGAGCGCGGTCTCGCAGCTCGCGGCGTAGTCCAGGAACATCCGCCGCCACACGGAGTCCGGGTCGATCACGCTGTCGAGGACGACCCGGTCGGCGTGCTCGCCGTACAGCTGGGTCCACACCGCGCCGAGGTAACTCCCGTAGGAGTAACCGAGGAAGGAGATCCGCTCCTCGCCGAGGGCGCGGCGGATCGCGTCGATGTCATGGGCGATGGCCCGTGAGGTGAGATGGGGGAGGACGTCACCGGCCTCGCGGAAGCAGCGTTGGACGATATCGCGTTGGTAGCGGGCCTCGGAGTTGGCGTCCTCCGGGGTGTGGAAGATCCACAGCCATTGGCCGGGGGCGAGTCCGCAGGAGAGGGGAGCGCTGCGGCCGCTGAAGCGGTGGTCGAAGCCGACGACGTCGTACTGGTCGAGTACGGCCGCCGGCAGGCTGTTCACCAGCTGGGGGACGAGCAGGGTGCCCCGGTTGCCGGGGTCGTCGGGGGCGACGAGGAGGGTGCCCAGGCGGCGGGCGGGGGTGCGGGCGGGGTGGCGGGCCAGCGTCAGATCGACGGACCGGCCCTCTGTGTCGGCGTGGTCCAGCGGGACGGCGACGGTGGTGACGTCGAGGCCGGTGAGGGCCTCTTCGTCGGCGGGACGCCAGGTGGGGCGCACGGGATTCCCCTTTCGGGTGGGTTCTGCCCCGGTCTCTCAAGGCCTGATCTCGTACAGCGCGTTGAGCGGCGTAGGCGCCGGCAACACCCGCACCGACCCCAGCCCCGCCTCCGCGCACAACGCGCGCAACTCCCCCGCCGGCAGCCCCAGCATCCCCGGCGCCCTCCCCTTCGCGGCCAGCGACACCGGCACGCTGTACAGCACGCTCGCCCCGTACAGCAGCGCCGCCGCCGCGCCCTGGTTGTCGGTGGCGCGCTCCGCGCCCGCGCTCTCCAGGAGGAGCAGCACCCCGTCGTCGGCGAGGGCGGCCCGGACCGCGCGGAGCGCCGCCGCCGGGTCGGGGGCGTCGTGGAGGACGTCGAGGGCGAGGACGAGCGCGTGGTCGCCCGTTCCGGGCAGCAGGTCGGCGGCGTCGCCGTGGACGAACTCCACACGGTCGGCCACCCCGGCGTCCGCCGCCTCCCGGCGCGCCCGGTCGACGTGGAGCCGCAGCCGGTCGTAGCCCGTGCAGCGGGCGCGGGGGAAGGCCCCGGCGATCAGTACGAGGGCGTGGCCGCCGCCGCTGCCCAGGTGGGCCACGCGGCCGCCGGCCGCCAGGCGTCCGGCCAGGCCGTCGACCGCCGGGATCCACTGGGGCAGCAGCAGGGTGCCCAGCCAACTGGCGCTCATCCGCCACATCGTGCGGTAGAGGGCCTCGGGGTACGCCTCCTGCGGGACGCCGCCGCCCGAGCGGAACGTCTCGGCGACGGGCTCCAGCATCCCGGCGAGCGCGGGCACGAGCCCGGCCGCGCCGCCCAGGAAGAACGGGGAGTCGTCGCGGGCCAGTACGGCGGCGTGCTCCGGGGACAGGGAGAACACGGGGTCCTCGTCGGCGGGGTCCTCACCGGTGTGCCGGACGACGTCCAGATAGCCCGCACTCGACAGGCCGAGGAGCCATTCGCGGACGGGACGCTCGTCCAGACCCGTACGGGCGGCGAGCTCCGGGCTCCCCGCCGGGCCGCCGTCGGCGAGCGCGCGGAAGAGGCCCAGACGGTCGCCCAGGGCGCACAGGACGCTGGTCATCCCGCCGCTGACGTCGTCCAGGAAGCGGCCGGCGAACGCTTGCACGGCAGTGCTGTCGCATCCGTCCATGGCGCCCGACTGTAGTGAACGGCCCGGAAGGTCGCCTTCTCCCAGGTTGCTCACGCCGGTGGCGGGCCCATTGCTACCATGAAGTGTAGTAATGGGGGCGGAAGCTGAGGGTGCGTCATGAAGGGCAAACGGAATTACGGGCAGTTCTGCGGACTCGCCGCCGGGCTCGACGTGGTCGGCGAGCGCTGGGCGTTGCTCATCGTCCGGGAGCTCCTCATCGGCCCGGCGCGCTTCAACGAGATCCTGGGCAATCTGCCCGGCCTCGGCCCCAATCTGCTCTCCGACCGGCTGCGGGCGCTCGCCGCGCGCGGGGTCCTGGAGTCGGCGGCCGTGCCCGGCGACGGGCGGGGCAGGCGCTACCGCCTCACCGCGCGCGGCGAGCAGCTCAGGGAGCCCCTGCTGGCGCTGGCCCGGTGGGGCATGGCGTTCCTGGGCGAGGAGGAGGCGCGCGGCGGCGCCGTCCGCGCCACCTGGGGCATCCTGGCCGTCCAGGCGATGATCCACGGACGTCCGGTGCCCGAGGCCGACGAGAGCTACGAATTCCGCGTGGCCGACGAGACGTTCCACATCGAGGTGGCCGACGGGCGCGCCGTCACCCGGCGCGGGCCCGCCGACGCCCCGGCCCTGGTCGTCGTCACGGACGCCGAGACGTTCGTGAGCATCGGGGCCGAGGTGCGCACGCCCTTCGAGGCGCTGATCTCCGGCCGGCTGCGGATCGAGGGCGATCCGCAGGCCGCCCGGCGCTGCGTGGAGTTCATGGGGCTGCTGGACGCCGACCGGCGTCCCGCCGCGACCACCCCGGCCGCCCCCACGGGGGAGCCGGTGGCGGCCGCCGCCCCGCCCGGCTGACCGACAGGGCGGCCGCCCGGCCGGTCGTCCCCGAGGAAGGGATCACCGACGTGAGCGACGCACTGACGGGCACCACCGCCCTGGTGACCGGCGCCTCCAGCGGCATCGGCGAGGCCACCGCCCTGGCCCTCGCCGCCGAGGGCGCCCGAGTGACACTCGTCGCCCGGCGCGGCGACCGCCTCCTGAAGGTCGCCGAGGCCGTCGAGGCGCTGGGCGGCCGGGCGTTCGTCGCCGAGGCCGACCTCGCCACGGAGGCCGGCGCGACGACGGCCGTCGAGGCGGCCCTCGCCGCCCACGGCCGGCTGGACGTCGTCGTCAACGCCGCCGGGGTGCTGCTGCTCGGCCCCGTCGACGGCGCCCCCACCGAGGAGTGGCACCGCATGATCGGCGTCAATCTGCTGGGCACCGCGTTCGTCACCCGCGCCGCCCTGCCACACCTGCTGCGCGCCGCCGCCGACGGGCCCCGGCGCGTCGCCGACGTCGTCAACGTCAGCTCCCTCGGCGGCCGCGTCGCCACCCCGAACACGGCCCTCTACAACGCCGCCAAATTCGGGGTGAACGGCTTCAGCGAGGCCCTGCGCCAGGAGGTCGCCCGCCGCCACGTCCGGGTCTGCGTCGTCGAGCCCGGCTTCGTGGCCACCGAACTCCCCACCCACTCCCGGCCCGAGGTGCTCGCCGCCCTCGCCGGCGGCTTCGACCCCGGCACCCCGCTGCGCCCCGAGGACGTAGCCGGGACGATCGTCCACGTCGTCACCCGGCCCCGTCACATGGCGATCGGCGAGGTGCTGCTGCGCCCTGCCGAGCAGCTTGAGTGATCGCGCTGGGCCGGGCGGGCTTTTCGGCCGAATCCCCGGAGCGGCGAACCGGATGTGTTGACCGTCACTTCCACAACTGATAGCTATACGCACTGTGTTCGAGTCCGGTCGCCGACCCGCGCCGGAGAACTCACCGGCGGCGCACCACCCTTGAGGACAGGACGGGGGTCGCACATGCCCGGAAAGCCTTCAGCTCCGCCCCGCTCGCGCACCCGTGCCCGGCCCGGCCCCGCGGCCCCCCGCTGGGCCCGCCGGCTGCGGCTGCGCGAGGAGACCGCCGATTTCGCGGTCCGCGGCTTCCCCTGCGACAGACCGGAGAGCCGTCGCGTCCTGGAAGACCATGGACGTTCCTTCCTCACCGGCTTCAACGCGGCCCTGACGGCGGCCCCCGCCGCCGTCCAGGAGCGGCTGACGGCCCTCGACCCCGTCGAGCGCGGCTTCGCCTACGAGGGCGCGGGCATGGCCTGCGCCCTGCTCGACACCGTCGCCCTCACCCGGGGACGCCGCGTCCGCGCCCTGCTCAGAGGGCCCGGCCGGGACTACGTCCACCTCGTCCACGTGGGCGCGGGCTGGGCCCTGGCCAAGGCGCCGCTGCCCGGGGCGCGACGGCTGCTCGGCCTCGACCCGCTGCTGGGCTGGCTCGCGCTGGACGGCCTCGGCTTCTCGCACGGCTACTTCGGCGGGCGTACCGCGGTGGCCCGGCTCGCCCGCAAGAGCCCGCCCCGGCCCGGCGGCACCGTACGCCACCAGGGCCTCGGCCGGAGCCTGTGGTTCGTCGAGGCGGCCGACCCCGACCGCATCGCCGAGACCGTCGCCGCCTTCCCCGAGGACCGCCGCTCCCACCTGTGGAGCGGCGTGGGCCTGGCCGCCTGCTACGCCGGGGGAGCCACCGACACCGAGCTGGACCGGCTGCGCGAACGCTCCGGGCCGTACTGGCAGCACCTGGCCCAGGGCGCCGCCTTCGCCGCCGAGGCCCGCCGCCGGGGCGGCCACATCCCCGAGCACACCCACCGGGGAGTCCTCCGGCTCGTGGGCGTCGACGCGGTGACGGCCGCGGGCTGGACGCTGGACGCGGAACGGCGACTGCGCGGCGACGGCAGCCTCGGCGACTTCCTCGCCTGGCGGGCCCTGATCAGCGGGAGCGCGCTCGCCTCCCGGTGACCCCCCTCACCTGGACGCCCGGTCGGCCGATCACGGAGGGAATACGGAGGGAACATGCCCCGCATCGAGTGGCGAGCGCTCGCCGCGCCCGTCGTCGCCGTGGTGATCGCGTCCTGTCTGGGCGTGGCGGCCGCCCGGCCCGGCACGTCCGGAGCCGAACGGGACCGGCTGGCCGAGCGCTTCCGCTTCTCCACCGAGTACCTCAACGGCGACCCCGCCGGGGCCCGGACCGAGCGACAGGTGCAGCCCGCGCTGCGCCGGATCTCCGCGTGGATCTCGGCCGTCGGCGCGAGCGCCGCCGTCGGCGACATCGCGGGCACCGGCCGCGACGGCGACGTCTGCCTCGTCGACCCCCGCGACGACTCCGTGACCGTCCGCCCCCTGCCGGGCTCCGCCGGACGGTACGCCCCCTTCGCCCTGACCCCGGACGGGCTGCCCTGGAACTCGCGCACCATGGCCCCCATGGGCTGTGTCACCGGCGACTTCGCCCAGAACGGGCTCACCGGCGTCCTCGTCTACTACTGGGGCCGCTCCCCGGTCCTCTTCCTGCGGAAGACCGGCACCGACGGCAAACCCGTGACGCCGTCCGCCGCCGCCTTCCGCGCCACCGAACTCGTCACTCCCATGAGCGTGTGGAACACCACCACCGTCGACCTCACCGACGTGGACGGCGACGGCCACCCCGACGTGATCATCGGCAACTACTTCCCGGACGGCGCCAAGGTCCTCGACACCGAGGCCGCCGACGACCCCCGGATGGCCATGCAGGACGGCATGTCCAACGCCCGCAACGCGGGCAGCACCCATGTCCTGCTGTGGCGCTCGGGCCGCGGCGGACCGGACCCGGAGGCCCGCTTCCAGGACGAGCCCGACGCCCTGCCCCCGGGCGTCCGCCACGGCTGGGCCCTGGCGCTCGGCGCCCAGGACCTCGACGGCGACGGGCTGCCCGAGCTCTACATCGCCAACGACTTCGGCCCCGACCGGCTGCTGGTCAACCACTCCCGGCCGGGCCGGCCGTCCTTCGCCCTCGCCGAGGGCCGCCGGACCTTCACCACCCCCAAGTCCAAGGTCCTCGGCCACGACTCCTTCAAGGGCATGGGCGTCGCCTTCGCCGACCTCACCGGGCGCGGCGAACCCGACATCCTCGTCAGCAACATCACGCTCCCCTACGCCCTGGAGGAGAGCAACTTCGTCTTCACCCGCAACGGCCCGGTCTCCGACCTCGCCAAGGGCATCGCCCCCTACCACGACCGCAGCGAGGACCTGGGCCTGTCCCGCTCCGGCTGGTCCTGGGACGTCAAGACCGGCGACTTCGACCACAGCGGCACCCCCCAGATCCTCCAGGCCGTCGGCTTCGTCAAGGGCGGCACCAGCAAATGGCCCGAGCTCCAGGAACTCGCCATGGCCAACGACAGCGTCCTCCACTCCCCGCTGAGCTGGCCGCGCGTCAAACCCGGCGACGACCTCTCCGGCGACGCGGGCAACCGCTTCTGGGTGCGCGCCGCCGACGGCCGCTACACCGACCTGGCCAAGGCCACGGGGCTGGTGGAGAAGGTGCCCAGCCGCTCCTTCGCCCTCACCGACGCCGACGGCGACGGACGCCTCGACATCGTCGTGGCCAACCAGTGGGGCCGGTCCGTCTACCACCGCAACACCGGCCCCACCGCCGGGCCCTACCTGGCGCTGCGCCCGGTCGTGCCCGCCGCGGTGCCGGGCGGCACGCCCACCACCCCGGCGATCGGCGCCCACGTCACCGTCCGCACCGCCGACGGCCGGACCCTGACCCAGCAGCTCCAGCCGGCCAACGGGCACACCGGCGTCAACAGCTCCGAGCTGCTCTTCGGGCTGGGGGCCGGAGCCGACGCCGCACGACCGGTCGCCGTCGAGATCACCTGGCGCGACGCCACCGGGCAGCACCGGACCGCCCGGTCCCTGGCGCCCGGCGCCCACACCGTCGTCCTCTCTTGACCCTCTCCTGAAGATCCTCTCCTGAAGAGGTGCCCCCGTGACGACCACCGCCCCCGCTTCCCCGACCGCCCCCGTCACCCGGCCCGCCGGCCTCACCCCGCAGAAACGCCGCAGCAAGGCCCTGCGCCGCTTCGCGCTCTCCATCACCGTCCTCAACATCGTCGGCCTGACCTGGCTGGGCTTCGAGCAGGCGTACGCGACCCCGTTCGTCGCGGTCGGCACCGCCTACGCCACCGAACTGCTGCTGGAGACCGTCGACGCGGCCGTGCGCCGTCGACGGCCGCGCTATCTGGGCCCGTTCGGCCAGGTCGTGGACTTCATGCTGCCCGCGCACATCACCGGGCTCGCCTGCTCCATGCTGCTCTACGCCAACGACCGGCTCTGGCCCATCGCGTTCGCCGCCGCCGTCGGCATCGGCTCCAAGTACGTGGTGCGCGCCCGGGTGCGCGGCAAGTCGCAGCACGTCCTCAACCCGTCCAACTCAGGGATCGTCGCCACCCTGCTGATCTACGACTGGGTGGGCATCGCCCCGCCGTACGAGTTCACCGAGTACCCGCCCGGCGTGCTCCGCTGGATCATCCCGGTCGCCGTGCTGGGCGCCGGGACGATGCTCAACGCCAAGCTCACCCTGAAGATGCCGCTGCTGCTGGGCTGGGCCGGCGGCTTCGTCCTCCAGGCGCTCGCGCGATCCGCGTTCACCGACGCCTGGCTCGTCGGCGCGCTGACGCCGATGACCGGGGTGGCCTTCATCCTCTACACCAACTACATGATCAGCGACCCGGGGACGACGCCGTTCGCGCCCCGCCGCCAGTTCGCCTTCGGGCTGGGGATCGCCGCCGCGTACGGGACGCTGATGGCCCTGCACATCACCTTCGGTCTCTTCTTCGCGCTGGCCGTGGTGTGTGTGGTGCGGTGGCTGGCGCTGGTGACGCTGCCGTTGACCCGGCCGCTGACGGCGCCCCTGCTGGAACGTTTCTCCGCTCTTCGTCCTGCTGGTTCCGCTGGTCCTGCTGTCGCGCGGGAGGCTCCGTGAAGTGCCCCGTCGCCATCGTGGGGATGGCCTGCCGCTATCCCGACGCCGACGGCCCCGACGAGCTCTGGCGGACCGTGCTCGCCGGGCGCCGGGCGTTCCGCCGGATCCCGCCCGAACGGCTGCGGACCGCCGACTACGCGCCCGGCGTCGCGGTGGACGGCGACGGCATCGACACCGAACGGGCCGCCGTGCTGGAGGGCTGGACCTTCGACCGGGAGGCCTTCCGGGTGCCCGGCGGCGCCTTCCGCGCCGCCGACCTCACCCACTGGCTCGCCCTCGAAGTCGCCGCGGCCGCGCTGCGCGACGCGGGGCTGGCGGACGGGGAAGGGGTCGACCGGGACCGGGTGGGCGTCGTCATCGGCAACTCCCTCACCGGCGAGTTCTCCCGCACCGGGCTGCTGCGGCTGCGCTGGCCGTACGTCCGCCGCACGGTCGATACGGTCCTCGGCCGGCGCGGCCTGGCGAACGCCGAACGCCGGGAGCTGCTGCGCGAACTGGAGGAGCTCTACAAGAGCCCCTTCCCCGTCCCCGGCGACGAGTCCCTGGCCGGCGGCCTCGCCAACACCATCAGCGGCCGGATCTGCAACCACTTCGGCTTCCACGGCGCCGGCTACACCGTCGACGCCGCGTGCGCGTCGTCGCTGGTCTCCGTCGTCACCGCCTGCACGGCGCTCGCGGCGGGCGACCTCGACCTCGCCCTGGCCGGCGGCGTCGACCTCAGCCTCGACCCCTTCGAACTCGTCGGCTTCTCCCGTCTCGGCGCGCTCGCCCGGGGCCCGATGCGCGTCTACGACCGCAACCCGACCGGCTTCCTGCCCGGCGAGGGCTGCGGCGTCCTCGTCCTCGCCCGCGCCGAGGACGCCCGGCGCCTGGGCCTGCGCGCCTACGCCCTGATCGAGGGCTGGGGCCTGTCCTCGGACGGCCGGGGCGGCCTGACCCGCCCCGAACGCGCCGGCCAGGCCCTCGCCCTGCGCCGGGCCTATGAACGCGCCGGCTTCGCCCCGGCGACGGCCGGCCTGATCGAGGGCCACGGCACGGGAACGGCCGTCGGCGACGAGGTGGAACTCGCGGTGCTGGGGGCCGCCTTGGCCGCGGACGGCGCCTCACCGGTGGCGCTCGGCAGCGTCAAGGCCAACATCGGGCACACGAAGGCGGCGGCGGGCGCGGCCGGGCTGATCAAGACCGCCCTCGCCGTCCACCACGGCGTACTGCCGCCCACCACCGGCTGCGAGGACCCGCACCCGCTGCTCACGGCCCCGCTGCGGACCCTCGACGAACCGGAGGACTGGCCGGACGGTGCGCTGCCCCGCCGGGCCTCCGTCAACTCCGTCGGTTTCGGGGGCGTCAACGCCCATGTCGTCCTGGAGGCCGCCGACACCGCGCGGCACCCGTACGCGTACCCCCGGCCGCATGTGCCCGCGCCGGGGTGGGAGGTCTTCCCGGTGGGCGGGGACGACGCCGGGGAGGTGGCCGGGCGGCTGCTGCGGCTGGCGGAGACGGCTGCGTCCCTGTCGGAGGCGGAACTGACGGACGCGGCGGCGGCGTTGGCGCATGGCGAGCCGGCGCGTGTCCGGGTGGCCGTCGTCGCCTCTTCCCCCGACGAACTGGCCGAGCGGCTGAGGTCGGCGGCGCGCTCGCTCGGCCGGCGGCCGGGGGAGGGGTTCCACGGGGACGCCGCCGGGGTGTTCACGGGCGTGGGCCCCACGGCCCGGCTCGGCCTGCTCTTCCCGGGGCAGGGCACGGCGGGCGGTCCCGTGGACACCGGGCCGCTGGGGCGGATCGTCACGGTGGGGGACCTGTTCGCGGAGGTACCGCCGTCCACCCTCGGGGCGACCGACACGTCCGTCGTCCAGCCCGCCGTGGTCGCGGCCTCGCTGGCCGGGCTGCGCTACCTGGACCGCCTGGGCGTCCGCGCCCGGGCCGCGCTCGGCCACAGCCTCGGCGAACTCACCGCCCTGACCTGGGCCGGAGCCCTGCCACCGGCCGCCGCCGTCCGGCTGGCCCGCGCCCGGGGCGACCTCATGGCCCGGTACGCCGAGGACGGCGGCGGAATGCTCGCCGTGGCGGCGCCGCTGGAGACGGCGAAGGCCCTGCTGGCCGGCACGGACGCGGTGATCGCGGCGGTCAACGGCCCCGACCGGCTGACCGTCGCGGGGCCCGCGCCGTCCCTGGCACGGGTACGGGCGGAGGCGCGCCGCCGGGGCATCGGTGCCGTCGCCCTCGCGGTCTCGCACGCCTTCCACTCGGCGGCGATGCGGCCGGCGCTGCCGGAACTGACGAAGTGCTTCGCGGAGGTGGGTTTCGACCGGCCCTCGGGCACGGTGGTCTCGTCGGTGACGGCCGCGGTGCTGCCGCCGGACACGGACCTGGCCGCGCTGCTGACGGAGCAGGTGACGGCGCCTGTTCTTTATGCCGACGCGGTAAGGGAGTTGGCGCGCCACGTTGACGTACTCCTGGAGCTGGGGACGGGCGTCGTGTTGTCCGGGCTGGCCCGTGACAACACGACGGCGCCCGTTCTGTCGCTCGACGTCACGGGCGGGGCGGGCGCGCTGGCCGCGACGACGGCGGCGCTGTTCGCCGCGTGCGGGGCGGACGTCCGTCCTTGGACGGCGGGCCGCTTCCACCGGGTGCTGGACCTGGACCGGCCGCGGGTGTTCCTGGCGAACCCGTGCGAGGTTGTCCCCGATCCCGCCCCTTCCCGAAGCGGGGGGCTCCGCCCCCCGGCCCCCGAGGTGCGCGAGCCTGCGGCCGCGCCGGGAGCAGCCGACGTGCCGCCGGCCCGGCAGGGGCAGGGCGACTCGGTGTGGCTCGTGCCCGGTGAGGCGGAGCCCTCGGGCGCGCCCGGTCCGGCCGGGTCGGCCTGGGGTCGCGGGGGTGCGGCTCCGGGCGGCTCCGGCATGGACGGTGCGTCGGGGGTCGCGTTCCCCGACGCGGGTGCGTCGCCCCGGCGG